>JBGPYP010000113.1:0-8120 GCA_041493285.1 Casimicrobiaceae bacterium | reverse complement strand
CCAGTAAGTGAAAGGGCCGCCTCCGGGCGGCCTTTTCCATTGGTGCGCCAGGCAGGGCGGAAAAAAAGTAGGGTAAAAAAAGTAGGGTCAGACTCGACTTCTGGGTGAGAGCGCTGAGCATGGCCCCTGAGGAAGAAAGTAGGGTCAGACTCGACTTCTGGATGATGGCGCGTAGCGCGGCGGTGTAATACGCTGTCGCGTGTGCCTCGTCTGCCGCGCTTTTTCGTGCCCGACCTGCCACTGCATATCATCCAGCGCGGTAACGACCCTATATTCCCGTGACCCCTTATTCCCGCAACGGCTTCGCCTTTGCCGCGTTTCTCAGTGTCGTTTGCTTCCTCGGCAGTTGCTCCCGCGCGCCGGAAGCGGAGTTCATGACGTCGGTGCCTTGGGGATTGCTCGGCGCGACGGTGGTCCTGGATGGTCATGCCCACACGCGCTTCTCCGACGGTGCACTCACGCCCCAGGACCTGGTGGCGATGGCGGTCGCCAATGGCTGCACTGCCTTCGCTATCACCGACCATGGCGATCCCAGGGCAACGGCTGCGACCCCGGAATACTTTGCACAGATCGAGGCCGCGCGCGGCCGATTTCCCGACCTTATTCTGTTCGCCGGGATGGAATGGAACATCCCGCCGTATCTGGGCCGCGAGCACGTGAACCTGTTGCTGAATCCCACTCTGGAGCGCAGCGTGCTGCCGGAGTTCAAGGCCCGGTTCGAGCGGGAAAGCGCAGATGCCGGTGACGCTCTGCGCTGGCTCGTACAACGGGTACCCGACCGCGACAACGTTGCCTTGGTCTACAACCACCCGAGCCGGCTCGATTGGGACCCCGAAGAAAATGAGCGCGACTACAGGTCATGGGCGGAACTCGGGGGATTGTTCATCGGTTTCGAAGGCGGCCCGGGTCACCAGAAGGCTGCATCACCCGGCGATTACCGGGGCCGGCTCCGCACGGAAGCGCGCTGGGATCCCGTCGTTGCCCAAGTGGGAGGAACTTGGGATCGCCTGCTCGATGCCGGGTACAACGTGTGGGCAGCGTTGGCGGTTAGCGACTACCATAACGAAGGCGTCGATTATCCGCCGTGTGCTTTCGCGCGTACCCATCTGCGCGTCCCGCAAGGCGATCACCGTGGCGTACTGCTCGCGCTGCGTGCAGGCTCGTTCTGGGCCGATCACGGCGGCATCCTGAGCGACTTTCATTTTCTGGTGTTTAGCCCCGGGTTGCCGGTCCCGGCCTCGGCGGGCGAAGTCATCCGGGTTGCTCCATCGGCGCGTCCGACCATTCGCGTAAAGATCCGGCGCGGACCGGGTGCGCAAGGGCTGCCTGTCACCATCGAGTTGATCGGCAACGGCGTGACCGGCAAACCGGAGCGCGTCGCAACGCGGGAGTTATCGGCGGCGGAAGACACCTTCGACTGGCGCCCGGAGCAACTGCTGCCCGGCCACGACCAGAAAAGCGCCTACTTCCGGGCGAGAGCCATCGTGCACCCATCGCCTGACAACGCGCTGCTGGCGTATAGCAATCCGATCCGCATCGTCCTTCGCCGCTGATGCGATGATGACGAAGGCGAGTCGGCGCTACGCGTCATCGGGCGGGATCGATCTGCAGGAGCAGCGGTCGAAAACCGCCGTTGCCGTTTGACGCCCAGCCGCCGACATAAGCGCGTCCCGCATCGTCGCGGCTCGCCGACCCGAACAGAAGAACGCTGCGCAGTCCTTGGGTATCGAGCGGAAAGGCGCCGGAGATGCGCGTGTTCAACTCGAACACGACCCATTCGTAACGGCCGCCGCGTTGCGTCACCCCGGCGACCAGGCTGTCGCCACCCAGAGGGAATAACGAGGGCGCGTACGCCTTGCCGTCCGGGTGAAACCAGCCCAGGGCGGCAACTACGGCCGGACGATCGAGTTGCGGACGGATCTCGTAAATCTGACCCGGGTGCGTTGTAAAGAGGAGGCGACCGTCCGAGAGGTACGCAAGTGCGACCATGCCGTGGTTCGCGAGCGGCGATTCTGTACCGAGATAGAACTCGAGGGGGGTGCTCGCCAGTTCACGCAACTCGCTGTCGTACTCGACGAGCGTCGCCGCAACCCGGCCGTCCGGCTGAGCCATCAGCCGTGGTACGTAGGCGTGCCCACGTATATCGGCCAGGAAGTTGCGCGAGACGTGACCCGCCGTCGACCCTACGACCACGCGGCGGACCGCAGCGGTCGAGGTGTCGTACTGGTATAGCACGTGGCTCCAGTAACCCAGCGTATAGATGTAGCGCCCGACGCCGCTGACCGCCAGCAGTCCCTCGGGAACAGCCAGCACATGCTGCCAGCGGGAGGTATCGGGGTGAATGCGCCACAGGTGGCCACCCCAGCGCGGCGGCACCTCGCTCGTCTCGCCGTCTTCGTCGGTGGAGGCGAAATACAGCCAGCCATCGGCAGCCGGGACGATCTTCGAGTGGATCTTGACCTGGCCTTCGCCCTCACGATAAACACCCGCGGCCTTGAGTTGATCGACTACGGCCCCCCGATCGTGCCAAGTATCGGCCTGCGGATCGAATTCAAGCAGGTGGGCGCTGCTGCCGGGCCCGTCTGCCGACACCCCAACCCAGATGTGCCCGTGACGATCGCGCCCGGTCGCTCCCCAGATGCTCGTTGCACCAGACCATTGCGGCAACGCGATCTCGCGCACCGCCGGTGTCCGAAATGGATCCCGCGGCGAAGCGCGGAACAGGCTGCCGGTGAGTTCCTGGTAGTTCCGCGTCGCGGCGCCCGGCTCGCCTCGCCGAGAGCCGCCATCAGCGATGAGGAAGAGCGTGCCGATCGCCCCCCCACCGAGCAGGGCGATCCCTGCCGCGATCCACATTTTGCGTTGCATCGTACGGCGTTAGAAATGCAGGAAAATGTAGGGTCAGACTCGACTTTTGGATGATGGTGCGCTGCGCGGCCGTGCCATACGCTGCGGCGCATGCTTCGTCGGCGGTTTTTCTGCGGCCGCGAGCGGCCGCTTGCCGGCTGAGCCGCCCGCGCGCGTTTAATCGCCCTTAAGCTTCTTGATCATGGCGGCGCCGATCAGCAGCTCGAGCTGTGTCTCGAGCCGGATGACTCTGGCCGTCAAGTCTTCGATCTTTACTTGCTGCGTCTTCAGCGCGTCGGCCTGGCGGGTCACCTTGTCCTCGAGTTTGATCATCGAGGTCAGGGCGCTCCAAACGCGCTCGGTGACACCCATCAGGCAGCCTTTCGAGGGCTGCGCTTGGCCCTGGCCTCCAACGCCGCAATGCGCTTGTTGCTAGCCTCGATAAACTCCAGCGCGCTGTCAATCGACGCACTGGTTCGTTCAGCCGCGGCCCTGGCAGCATCGGCCAGGGCGCCCAGCTCCTCATCCGCCTCGGTCGACCTATAGGCCGTCGCGCCGCGGCGCATCAACTCCGCCATTGGCAGGCCGAGCCTCTTCGCCTTGGCCGCAATCGCCTTCTTCTCCTGCGCGGTAGCCTGAACCACGATCCTCTCGACTGCTCCTGCCATCATGAACCTCCACGCAGATCAGATGTACATGTACATTATATGTACATCCGACTCGTGTCAACCTGGGAAAGCAGGGGAAAGGGGAAAGTAGGGTCAGAAAAGTAGGGTCAGACTAGTCTGACCCTACTTTCCCGGTCGATAGCGGAGGACGAGCTGTGCAGCATCCGCGATGCGACGCAGTACGCGTGGGCTCTGGGAAGCGCGGCATTTCAGAACAAGATTGCGGCGTTGAGCCGCCGCGCGGAGCGGCTGCCGATGGGCCGACCGCGCAAGGAGCGGAGCGGGCCTGGCGAAAGTCGAGTCTGACCCTACTTTTCTCCTTTCCCCGGCATGCGGCACCGCGGTTAGACAGCGTCAGCGCATTCCCCTACACTCGCGTAGCGCCCATCCGGCGCTGTCGATAAAGCGCCGCAACGCGCGGCGACTAGAACGCCACTGCGCGCACTGCGCAACCGCGCGATGCGGCCACCAAGGAGGAGCCGTGAACCTGATCGAACGCATCAAGAATGTCCTGCTGAGCCCCAGGGAGGAATGGCCGAAGATCGCCGCCGAGACTGCGACCGTGCAGTCGCTCTACGTCGGCTACATCATGATTCTGGCCGCGATCGGGCCGATCGTGATGCTCGTGGCTTTCGGCGCCCTCGGCTTCGGGCTCGGGGTGAGCACTGCGGTTTTCGCGTACGTACACTCGCTGGTCGGCGTCGCCATCCTGGCGCTGATCGTCGACGTTCTCGCGCCAAGCTTCGGCGGGACCAAGGACTACGTTGCAGCGATGAAGCTCGTTGCGTACAGCTTCACCGCGGCCTGGATCGCGCAGATCGGGCTGCTGATACCGATCCTGGGCTTGCTCGTCGTGTTGGTCGGATTGATCTATGCCTTCTACCTTTTTTTCCTGGGTGTGCCCGTATTGAAGAAGAGCACGCCGGACAAGGCGGTGCCTTTCACGATCGTGGTCGTGGTCAGTACCATCGTGTTGATGTATCTGCTGGGGTTCATCGCGCGCAGCCTCGGTTTCGGCTTTGGCATGGGCGGCGGGTCCATGGGCATGGGACCCCTGGGCATGCTGCGCTGACGCGCCCGCGACCTCCTTGGTCGCCCGGCGCAACGTGTTCCGCGGAGTGGCGGCCGCTGGCGCGGGCTCCTTGGAACATTCCTGCGTGACGCATCGGCGCGCGCGGCTACTCGCGGACGCTCGACCCCGCAAGCTAAAAAGCCCGCGAGCGGGGCGACCGGCGAGGCGGAGCGAGGCTCCGCGAGCAAAGCGAGTGGAGGCGACCCGAGCCGGGCGCTAGGGCCGACCGCGCAACGCAACCGGTGCACGCGACCGCGGCAGATGGCCCCCGCTCGCTGCTGGCGCCGCTACACGTCGCCGGACGGATTGCTGTAGGGCGACGGCTCGACCGCGTGCGCCCAACCGTACAGGCGCTGGCGCCGCGACTGCGGTCGCTGATGCAGAAAACGCTCCAGCTCGGTTAACGCCCGGCGATACACGTCGCGCTTGAAGTCGATCACGGCATCGAGCGGGATCCAGTACTCGTGCCAGCGCCAGGCGTCGAACTCCGGATGATCGGTCGCGCGCAGGGAGACATCGCTGTCGCGCCCGTGAAGCCGCAGCAGATACCAGATCTGCTTCTGCCCGCGGTAGCTGCCGCGATATTCGCGTTTGATCCAGTGGGAGGGCACCTCGTAGCGCAGCCATTCACGCGTCCGGCCGAGGATTCTTACATGCCCGACCTCGAGTCCCACTTCTTCCTTCAGCTCCCGATACATCGCCAGCTCGGGCGTTTCGCCGGGGTGGATCCCGCCTTGCGGAAATTGCCACGCATGCTCGCGGATCCGCTTGCCCCAGAACACCAGGTTCTTCGAGTTGACGATGACGATGGCGACGTTCGGGCGATAGCCGTCACGGTCCAGCATCGCGACCACCTGTAATTCTGCAAGTTAGCCCCATCTTTTCACAGTTCGGGTCGCTTGGAAAGCCGCGCGAGCAGCGAGAGGGGGCCTCCATCACCGTCGCGCGAATGCGTTGCGTAGCGCCGTCGGCCCTTGCGTCCGGCTCGGGTCGCCTCCACTCGCTTACGCTCATGGAGCCTCGCTCCGCCTCGCCGGTCGCCCCGCGCACGTAGTGCGCGGGGGTCGAGCGTCCGCGAGTCGCGGCAGCGGCCGACGCACGGCGCGCCAAGGCCCTGTGACCGGCCAAGGAGGCCGCCGACCCGCCTGCCGGCGGCCGCAAGACCGTCGAGCGGCGCGGTCAGGCGCGCGGCGCGCTCGGTCGTGTGCTTATTGGCGTAGATTCGCGCGGCGTTACCGACAGCGCCAACCGCTGATCGCGGCGCAGGACGATCACGTCCACGGCGTCGCCGATCCGGCCGCCGGTCAGCATGCGCTGCAGATCGTCGACCCCGGCGATCGGCGTGTCGCCGAGCGCGACGATGACGTCGCCGGCGCGAATCCCGGCGAGCGCCGCGGGCGAATCGCGCGTCACCGCGTCGACGCGCGCTCCGGTCTCGCGCGGAAGGTCGAAATGGCGGACGACGCGGCGGGGCAGCGGCAAGTCCTGCGCGCTGACGCCGAGATAGGCGCGCCGCACGCGGCCTTCGCGGATCAAGGCAATCGCGACGCGCTCGGCGGTGTTCGAGGCGATGGCGAAGCAGATGCCCTGCGCCGGGAGGATAACTGCGGTGTTCACGCCGATCACCGCGCCGGCCGAGTCGACGAGCGGGCCGCCGGAGTTCCCCGGATTGAGCGCCGCGTCGGTCTGGATGATGTTGTCGAGCAGCCGGCCCGTCGCGCCGCGCATCGAGCGTCCGAGCGCGCTGACGATACCCGCGGTCACGGTGTGCTGGAAGCCGTACGGGCTGCCGATGGCGATCGCGACCTGCCCGACGCGCACGCGCGTCGAATCGCCGAGGCGCCCGTAGGCAAGCCCGTCGGCGCCGATCTTGACTACCGCAAGGTCGGAGTCCGGATCGTCGCCGACCAGCTCGCCGTCGACCGTACGGCCGTCGGGGAGCGTGGCCTGCAGCGCGCTGGCGCCGCCGGCAACGTGGCTGTTGGTGACGAGGTAGCCGTCGGGCGTGATGATGAATCCGGAGCCGGCGCCCTCGCGCGCCTGGCCCCGCCGGCCGCGGCGCTCGACGTGAATGTGCACGACCGACGGACGCACGCGCGCGACCGCCGCGGTCACTGCGCGCGAATAGGCATCGAGCAGCTCGGCGTCCGGTTCGGCTCCGGTCCCGGCCAAGGGAGCGGATTCCACGGTCGCGCGCGGCTCATCGAGAATCGCCCGCAGCCCGGGCGCCGGAAAACGGTCGAGCGGAACCATGAAGCTTCAATTGGCGGTCCGCGCCGCCGATTTCAAGCGCGGAGGGCTTGTCCTCCGTCGCCGTTGCGCAGCTTGAGACGGCCGTGCTCGGTCGCCAGCACCCGTGGTTCGCGCCGCAGCGCCGCGTGCGCGCGCTCAGAGCAGCGCGCGCTGGCGCTCGACGTTGGCGTCGACGGTGGTCAATGCCGTCATGTTGACGATACGGCGGACCGTCGCGGACGGCGTGAGGATGTGCGCCGGCCTGGCGACGCCGAGCAGCATGGGCCCGAGCGTGAGCCCGCTGCCGGCCGCGACCTTGAGCAGGTTGAAAGAAATGTTCGCCGCATCGAGCGTCGGCATGATCAGCAGGTTCGCGTCGCCTTTCAGACGCGCGTTGGGGAACACGCGGCTGCGCACCTCCTCCGAGAGCGCCGCATCGCCGTGCATCTCGCCGTCGACCTCGAGGCCGGGCTCGAGGCCGTTGATCAGCGCCAGCGCCGCCTGCATCTTGCGTGCCTGGGGATGCGTGCTCGAGCCGAAGCTCGAGTGCGAGAGCAGCGCGACCTTGGGCGTGATCCCGAAGCGGCGGATCTCCTCGGCGGCCAGCAACGTGATCTCGGCGACCTGCTCGGCGGTCGGGTCCGCGTTGACGTACGTGTCGGCGATGAACACCGTGCGATCGGGCATTAGCACCGCATTCATGGCGGCAAAGGCCTTCACGCCAGGGCGCAAGCCCAGCACCTGCTCGATGTAGCAGCGGTGCGACTCGTGCGAGCCGTAGGTGCCGCAGAGCATGCCGTCGGCGTCGCCCATGTGGATCATCATCGCGCCGATCAGCGTCAGCCGCCGGCGCATCTCGATCTTGGCGAGCTGCTCCGTGACGCCCTTGCGCTCGGTCAGGCGCAGATATTCGGTCCAGTACGCGCGATAGCGCGGATCGTTCTCGGGGTTGATCATCTCGCAATTGACGCCCGGCTTGAGCCGCAAGCCATAACGCTCGATGCGCTGCGAAATGATCGCGGGCCGGCCGACCAGGATCGGCTTGGCCAGTCCCTCGTCGACCACGACCTGCACCGCGCGCAGCACGCGCTCGTCCTCGCCCTCGGCAAACACGATGCGCTTGGGTGAGTTCTTCGCCCCCTGGAAGATCGGCTTCATCAGCAGGCCGGAGTGATACACGAATTGCAGCAGCCGCTGGTGATAGGCGTCGAAGTCGGCGATCGGGCGCGTCGCGACGCCCGAGTCCATCGCGGCCCGGGCGACCGCAGGCGCGATCTTCACGATCAGCCGCGGATCGAATG
>JBGPYP010000239.1:0-4194 GCA_041493285.1 Casimicrobiaceae bacterium | reverse complement strand
GCGGCCTTCCCGATGTCCTCGTCTCCGGCCCCCGCTTGCGGTCCGTCTGCCTCGCCGCTCACGCAGCGCGGTGCGTTCGCCCTGCTCCTGGTGTTCGCTGTGATCTGGTTCTCGAATCTCGACGACCGGCGGTTGGTGCACCCCGACGAAGGCCGCTACGCCGAGATCGCGCGCGAGATGGCGGCCACCGGCGATTGGCTGACGCCGCGTCTCAACGGCATCAAGTACTTCGAAAAGCCGCCACTACAGTACTGGCTCACCGCCGCGGCGTACGAGGCGTTCGGTGTGCACCACTGGACCGCGCGTCTGTGGCCGGCGCTGGCGGGATTCTCGAGCGTGCTCTTCATCGGTTACGTCGGGTTGCGCCTCGGCGGACCAACGCTCGGCCTGTACGGTGCGGCGGTGCTGGCAGGCTGCATCTGGTACGCGCTCAACGCGCACATATTGACGCTCGACGCCGGGCTCACGCTGTGGATGAGCGTCGGCTTGGGCGGCCTGTTCATCGCGCAACGCGCGGCGGCGAGCGCGCGCGAACGACGCGGGTGGATGTGGGTGGCGTGGGCTGCGCTGGCGCTGGCGACACTGTCCAAGGGACTGATCGGTGTCGTGCTGCCGGGCGGCGCGCTCTTCGCGTACACGCTCTCGACGCGCGACTGGGCGTTGTGGAGAAGGCTGCATCTTCTCTCCGGCGGCGCGCTTTTCCTTGCGCTTGCCGCGCCGTGGTTCGTCGTGGTGTCGGTCAAGAACCCCGGGTTCTTCGACTTCTTTTTCATCCACGAGCACTTCACGCGCTTCCTGACCAGCGAGCATCGGCGCGAGGGCGCGTGGTGGTATTTCCTGCCGATCTTCGTCGTCGGCATTCTTCCCTGGCTCACCGTTTTCTTCTGGACCGCGGCGCGGATGTGGACCGGCGCGCGCAGCGACGCGAACGGTTTCAACTGGCAGCGCTTCGCGCTGGTGTGGTCGGCGGTGATCTTCGTCTTCTTCAGCGCGTCCGGGTCGAAGCTCCCGTCGTACATCCTGCCGATCTTTCCCGCGCTGGCGCTTCCCATCGGCTGGCAGCTCGCCACGCTCCCCGACACGACGCTTGCGCGGCTGACGCTGCCCCTGGTCGTCGCCGCCGGCGCGATGACGCTCGGATTGCTCTTCGCGTACGCGCCGCTCGCGGCGCATTTCGCCGACGCGCGACAGCCGCTGGCGCCGCTCTTAGCCTACGGCCCCTGGATCCAGGCTGGTTGCGCCGTCGCATTCGCCGGCGGGGTCGTCGGATGGTGGTGGCTTCGCAGGGCGAACCGAACGGCGGCTGTCCTCGCCGTTGCGTTGACCTCGCTCGCGAGCGCGCAGCTCGTGCTGACCGGTCACGACGAGCTTGCCGAATCGCGCTCGACGGCACCGATCCTTGCGCGGATCGTCGCCGCGCACGGGCCGCTCTCGACCGACGTGCCGTTCTACACGATCCGCATGTACGATCAGACCTTGCCGTATTATCTCGGGCGGACGGTGGTCCAGGTCGACCATCCGGATGAGCTGGCGTTTGGGTTGGCGAGCGAGCCGGAGAAGGCGATCGCCACCGTCGGCGAATGGCGCCGCCGCTGGGAGGCCGCCGCGCAGGCGTATGCGATCATGCAGCCGGACCAATACGACGAACTGAAGCGCGAAGGCGTGGCGATGGTCGAGCTGGGCCGCGATCCGCGCCGCGTCGTGGTCAGCCGAAGATGATGACCTGGACCGCGTTCTCGTTCCTGCTCACTGGCGTGCTGTTGAACGCCGGCGCGCAGTTGCTTCTCAAGGCCGGCACCAACGTGCTGGGCGTGATCACGCTCACCGGGGAGAATTGGCCGGCGCAGTTCGGGCGCATGGCGGTCGAGCCGCACATCGTCGCCGGGCTCGGTTGCTACGTCGTCAGCGTCGTCGTGTGGATCGTCGGCTTGTCGCGGGTCCCGGTGTCGATCGCGTATCCGATGCTGTCGCTGGGCTACATCGTCAACGCCGTCGCCGCGCACTACCTCCTCGGCGAAGCCGTGACGCTGTCGCGCTGGGCCGGGATCGGCTTCATCGTCGTCGGCGTGTGGCTGGTAGCGCGGTCATGAGCGCCGCCGGGCCGCCCCAAGGCGCTCATTGCGCCCCCGCTCTTGGGGGCAGCGCAGCGGCCGAATTGGCCAATGAGGCCGCAAGCGTGGGGGTCCACCCAGGATGACCTATCTTAAGTTCGCCAGTCCCCTGCTCGACGAAGCGACCATCGCCGGCGTCGGCGACGTGCTTCGCTCCGGTCACATCGCGAGCGGACCCTGGGTGCAAAAATTCGAGGCCGGGCTCTCCGCATTCTGCGGCGGCCGCCCGGTGCGCGCGCTGACTTCGGCGACCGCCGCGGTCGAGGTCGCGCTGCAGCTCTGCGGCATCGGGCCCGGTGACGAGGTTATCACCTCGGCGCAGAGCTTCTTCACCGTGCTCAACATGATCGTCAAGGCGGGCGCGACTCCAGTGTTCGTCGACTGCGATCTCGTGACCCGTAACCTCGACCTCTCCCAGGTCGAGGCGGCGATCACTCCGCGCACCCGCGCCATCGTGCCGACGCACTACCCCGGCGCGCTGGTCGACATGGACGCACTCCTCGGGCTGGCGCGCCGGCACGACTTGCGCGTCATCGAGGACGCGGCGCTGGTCATCGGCTCGCGCTGGAAAAACCGCAACGTCGGCGCGTTCGGCGACTTGACCACGTTCAGCTTCCATCCCAACAAGAACATCACCTCGATCGAGGGCGGCGCGCTGGTTGTCAACAACGCTGCGGAAGCCGGGCGCGTCGAAGCGCTGCGCTTCCACGGCATCACTTACCTACCCGACCGGACGCGCGACGTCGCGTTTCCCGGTGGCAAGTTCAACCTGCCCGACGTCAACGCGCGCATCGGCTGCGCGCAGCTCGAGCGGCTCCCGGAATTCCTGGCCCGGCGGCGGGCGCTGGTCGACCGTTATTTTGCGCGGCTCGCGACCGATCCGGCGTGCGTGCTGCCGCCCAAGCCTGACGCCGCGGACGCCGCTCACTCCTGGAACATGTTCTGCATCCTGCTTCCCCTCGACCAGCTGACGATCTCGCGCAAAGCGTTCCGCGACGCGCTCGAGGCCCGCGGCATCGCCACCGGCGTGTCTTACGAAGCGCTGCATCTGTGCACACTCGGCCGGCGCTATGGCGGCCGCGAGGGCCAGCACCCGAACGCGGAGCGCATCGGGCGGGAGACCCTGTCGCTACCGCTGCATCCCGCCATGACCGAGGCCGATGTCGATCGTGTCTGCGTCGCGGTCGCCGACGTGATCGCTGTCGCAGGAAAATGACCGCATCCTCGCCGCAACTGTCGGTCGTGATCCCGGTCTACAACGAGGAGGCCGGGCTGCAGCCGCTGTTCGACCGGCTCTATCCCGCCCTCGACCGGCTCGGCGTTACGTACGAAGTCATCTTCATCGACGATGGCAGCCGCGACCGGTCGGCGGCGCAGCTCAAAGACCAATATCTGAAGCGTTCCGACGTCACGCGGGTGATCCTGTTCAACGCCAACTACGGCCAGCACATGGCGATCGTCGCCGGTTTCGATCACTGCAACGGCGAACGCGTGGTTACGCTGGATGCTGACCTCCAGAATCCGCCGGAGGAGATCGCAAAACTTCTCGCCGCGATGGACGCCGGACACGACTATGTCGGCGGCGTCCGCCGCACACGCGAGGACTCGTGGTGGCGGGACGTCGCTTCCAAGGCGATGAATCGCGTGCGCGAGCGGATCACGCGGATCAAGATGACCGACCAGGGTTGCATGCTGCGCGCGTACAGCCGCGACATCGTCCGCGCGATCGCGGCGTCGCGCGAAGTCAGCACGTACATCCCAGCGCTGGCGTACACCTACGCCCACAACCCGACCGAGGTCGACGTCGCGCATGCCGAGCGCGCAGCCGGCGAGTCGAAGTATTCGCTCTACAAGCTGATCCGCCTCAATTTCGACCTCATGACCGGCTTTTCCGTAGTGCCGCTGCAACTCTTCGCCCTTATGGGGATTTTCACCTCCCTTTCCTCAGTTGCCTTCGCAATCTTCCTCCTGGTTAGGCGCTTCATTATCGGAGCCGAGGTAGAAGGGGTCTTCACCCTGTTTGCCATCCTCTTCTTCTTCATCGGCATCATCATCTTCGGTATCGGTCTCGTCGGGGAATACG
>JBGPYP010000422.1:0-2007 GCA_041493285.1 Casimicrobiaceae bacterium | reverse complement strand
CTGGTTGGACTCGCGGCGCGACCGAAGGTCGTCGCGATCGGCGAAACGGGGCTCGACTACTACCGGCTGACCGGCGACCTGTCCTGGCAGCGCGAGCGCTTTCGCACGCACATCCGCGCCGCCCGCGATTGCGCCAAGCCGCTGGTCATTCACAGCCGCGCCGCGGCGGCGGATACGCTGGCCATCATGCGCGAGGAGCGCGCGGTCGACGCGGGTGGCGTGATGCACTGCTTCACCGAGACCTGGGAGGTCGCGGCGGCGGCGATCGATCTCGGCTTTCACATCTCGTTCTCGGGCATCGTCACGTTCAAGAACGCGCAGGCGCTCAAGGACGTGGCCCGGCGCGTCCCGCTCGACCGCATGCTCATCGAGACCGACGCGCCTTATCTCGCGCCGGTACCGTTCCGCGGCAAGACCAATCAACCGGCGTACGTGCGCCACGTCGCCGAGGAGATCGCGCGTCTGCGCGAGATCGCCGTCGGCGAGGTCGCGGCGGCGACCTCCGCCAATTTCTTCCGTCTCTTCGGCGTGAATCCGCATGCGCAGTGACGCTCGAACCCGCAGGTTGCGAGTGGCGCTCTTCGCGTTGACGCTCGCCGCGTTAGCCCCCGCAGCGCCGCGCGCGCAGGCGCTCTACGACGCCTTCATCCAAGCGGTGGCGACCGACGACATCGATCAGGTGCGCGCGATGCTCGCGCGCGGCGTCGATCCGAACACCGTCGATCCGAACGGCGAGCCGGTGCTCGTGGTCGCCGCCCGCGCCGGATGGGAGCCGACGGTCGAAGCGTTGCTCGCCGCGGGCGCCAAGGTCGACGCGACGAATCCCTTCGGCGATCGCCCGATCATGGTCGCCGCGCTTAACGGCCATCTCGCGATCGTGAAAAAGCTCTTGGGCCGCGGCGCCGCACTTGATAGACCGGGCTGGACGCCGCTGATCTACGCCGCGACCGATGGGCGGGCCGAGGTCGCGCGCTATCTGCTCGACGCCGGCGCCGCCATCGACGCGGTTGCGCCGAACGGCACGACGGCGCTGATGATGGCGGTGCGTGGCGGGCACGCCGCGACGGTGGAGCTGCTTCTCGCTCGCGGCGCCGACGCCAACCACCGCAACGACAGCGGCGCGAGTGCGCTGGCCTGGGCGAAGCGCGGCGGTTACGAAGCGATCGAAACCATGTTGCGCCGGCGCGGCGCGAGGGATTAAGGCGTAACCGCGCGAGCCCGCGACGAGGCGTGGAGCGCGACTGCGCAAGGCAGCCGTGGCGATTGCGCGGCAGCGTTCAAGCGCCGGACCGCCGTGCAACGCGCCGCCGGCGCAGCGTCTTAGCGTCGGCCATCAGCGGCCGATTGATCTCGATGCGGTCGCCCGCTGCGAGCACCGCGTCGCGGCGTACGCGCTTGCCGAAGATGCCGACCGCAGCGTCCGCGGCCTCCGGGACCCGGGCCTCGATCCCCGAACGCTCGATTGCTTCTCCGACTGTCGCGCCTTGGTCCACACGGACCTCGATCTCGATCGCCCGGTCGGGCAGTGCGTAGACCACGGTCACCGCGATTTCGCTCATCGGCGGCTCATGGGTTGCTCAGTTGCCACTCAGCTGTTGCCGTTCAGCTGCCATACACGCCCTCGGCGCGCCGCACGAACGCATCGACGAACGTGTGCGCAATGTGGCTGAACACGGGCCCGATCAGCCGTTCCAGCACCGGCGTTGCGAACTCGTAGTGCAGTTCGAGCTCGACCTTGCTTCCGGTCGCGCCGAGCGCGTGAAACCGCCAGGTGCCGTCGAGGTGTCGAAACGGGCCGTCGCGCAGCTCGATCACGAGCCGCTCCGGGCGCTCGTTGCGATTGGCCGTGGTGAAATGCGCGCGCACGCCGTGGTAGTTGATGTCCAGACGCACGAGCGTTTCGGAGGGTGTCCGCTCCAGGATCGCCGCGCCGCCGCACCAGGGCAGGAACCGAGGATAGTCTTCGACGGCCTCGACCAGCTCGAACATCTGCTCCGCGCTGTAAGG
>JBGPYP010000203.1:0-4800 GCA_041493285.1 Casimicrobiaceae bacterium | reverse complement strand
GACCCCCGCGCACTACGTGCGCGGGTTCCCCTCTCGCTGCTCGCGCCGCGGCCTCCTGGGCGTTCACTGCAGCTTGATCCGCGAAGCGTCGGCCGCAGCGGCGACTCGCGGACGCTCGACCCCCGCGCACTACGTGCGCGGGTTCCCCTCTCGCTGCTCGCGCCGCTACTGCGGGTAGGCGCCCTTCGTCGGGGGAGTGACGGTCTGCGTGGCCGCGCTGGCCTCGGGCGAGGGCGCGGGTGCCTTGCCGATTGGAGCCGTGCGGGGCGCGGGCGTCTTCGGATAGCCTGCGTCGGTCAGCATGTTCTGCCACCGGTTCTCATTGAAGCCGGTCGTGTACTGATCGCCGACCTGCAACGCCGGAGCGTCGAGCCCGCCTGTCAGCCGCTTGAGCTTGTCGGCGCCGTCGCCTGCGCCCACGTCGACCACGGTATGCGGGACGCCGCGCTTGTTGAGCAGCGCGGAGGCGGTGTCGCAAACCGTGCCGCAGCCGAAGGTGTACAGCGTCACCGGAAAGCGCTCCTGCGCCATCGCCGCCGTGAACGACAGGTTGCTGGTCTCGATGGTGTTCCTGCCGATGCGCTTGGCCTGCGGGTCGCGCGCGTCGGGCGGCGGCGGCTTGTCCGAGTACACGACCCGGCCCTCCGGGTCGATGTAGCGGTACACCTGCTGCGTCTGCGTCTGCGTCTGCGCCAGCGCGAGTGCGCTGACGACGAACAACAGCAGCGCGAGCGCTCCCGCGGCTGCCGATCGGATGCTTGCGGTAGTCATGACATCTCCTCCTTAAGCCGAGGCTGTTATGACGCTGACATCCCATTATGCCTTAACAAGGCGTCGATTTGGGGCGGCCTGCCGCGGAAGGCTACGAATGAGTCCAGCGCGGGGCGACTTCCACCCCGCGCCAGGACCTCGTCCCGGAACCGGGCGCCTGCCTCCGGCGAGAGCACACCCTGCTCCTCGAACAGGCTGTAGGCGTCCGCGGAAAGGACCTCGGCCCACTTGTAGCCGTAATAGCCGGCCGCGTAACCGCCGGCGAAGATGTGGCTGAACGCGTTGGGCGCGCGATCGTAGTCCGGCCGCGGCACGACCGCCACCTCACGGCGGATCGCCCGGACGAGGTCGAGGGAAGCGAGGCCTGCATCCGGGTCGAAGTCGTAGTGCAGATGCATGTCGAACAGCGCGAACTCGAGCTGCCGCACGAGCTGCATGCCGCTCTGGAAGTTTTTCGCGGTGAACAAGCGGTCGAACAACGCCCGCGGCAACGGCTCGCCGGTGTCGACGTGGGCGCTCATGTACCGGAGCACCTCCCACTCCCAGCAGAAATTCTCCATGAACTGGCTCGGCAGCTCGACCGCGTCCCATTCGATGCCTTCGAGTCCCGACACCCCGGGCACGTCGACTTGCGTGAGCAGAAGATTGAGTCCGTGGCCGAATTCGTGAAACAACGTCTGCACTTCGTCGTGGGTGAAGAGCGCGGGTCGTCTCTTGTCGCCCTGCACGACCGGCGCGGAAAAGTTGCAGGTGAGATACGCGACCGGATGCTGCACGCGCGCGCCCTCACGGCGGCGGTTGATCGCGTGGTCCATCCACGCGCCGCCACGCTTGTGCGGCCGCGCATAGAGGTCGAGGTAGAACTGGCCGATCAGCGTTTGCGCCTGGTCGCGAACGTCGAAGAAGCGTACGGCGGGGTCCCACGCCGCGGCCCGGCTCTCGCGGATCTGCACGCCGAAAATCGTCTCGACGACGCGGAACATGCCGGCGAGCACGCGATCCTCCGGAAAGTACTGCTTCACGTCCTGGTCCGAAAAACTGTACCTGGCCTGGCGGAGCTTCTCGGAGGCGTAGGGAATGTCCCACGCGGCGAGCTCGTCGAGCTGAAGCTCGGTGCGCGCGAACGCGGCGAGCTCGGCCATGTCGCGCTCGGCGTATGGCTTGCCGCGCGCGGCGAGATCGCGCAGAAAGACGAGGACTTCGGCGGGCGTGCGCGCCATCTTCGGGACCAGCGACACTTCCGCGAAGGTGCGATAACCCAAGAGCCGCGCCGCCTCCCGGCGGAGCTCCAGGATGCGGCGGATCGGATCGGTGTTGTCCCACTCCGGTTTGCCGAATTCACTGGCGCGGACCGCGTACGCGCGGTAGAGCGTCTCGCGCAAGTCGCGGTTGTCGGCGTATTGCATCACCGGGTGATAGCAAGGCATGCGCAGCGTTAGCTTCCAGCCGAGTCGCGCTTCCTGCGCGGCGGCCTCTCGCGCCGCGGCGAGTACATCGGCGGGCACGCCGGCGAGCGTCGCCGCGTCGTCGATGTACAAGCCGTAGTCGTTGGTCGCGTCGAGCACGTTGTCCTCGAAGCGAGCTGCGAGGCTCGCGAGCTCCTCCTCGACCGCCTTGAAGCGCGCCTTGGCCGCGGCGTCGAGCTCGGCGCCGGCAAGCCGGAAATCGCGCAACTCGTTCTCGATGAGCCTCCGCTTGGCCCGCTCGAGGTCCTGGAAGCCGGGCGCGGCCGCGAGCGCGCGGTAGCCCGCGAACAGCCGCTCGTCCTGGCCGAACTCGGTGTGGAACACAGTGACCTTGGGCAGGTTTGCGTTGTAGGCCTCGCGCAGCGCCGGCGTATTCACGACCGCGTTGAGATGCACGACCTGGCTCCAGGCGCGGTCGAGGCGATCCTGCGCCGCGGCGAGTGGCTCGACGAAGGTCTCCCAAGTCGGCGCCGCGGCGTGCGCCGCGACGTGCTCGATCGTCGCCCGAGCATCGGCGAGCAGGACGTCGACCGCGGGGCCGACGTGTTCCGGGACGATCTCGCCGAAGCGTGGCAAACCGGCGAAATCGAGCAATGGATTGGCTGCAATCGATTCGTTGGGAGCATTCATGGCGAAGCTCTTTCCTAAAACAGCGTCCGCTCGAGTCGCGCGAGCTCGTCGGCGGTACCCACGTTGGCCCAGGTGCCGGTGTAGAGCTCGCCGCTGGCCCAGCCGCGGCCGATCCAATCGCGGTACAGCGGCAGGATTTGGAGTTTCTCGCGGCGCGGCAGTTCCGCGAACAGGGCCATACGGTACAGCGCGATGTTGCCGTACGTCCAGCGCGCAGCGCCGTCGAGCACGAGGCGCCCGTCGACGAGCCCGAAGTCCCCGGTGGGATGGTACGCGGGGTTGGGCACCATGACCATGTGCAGATGCGGCGGGGCATCAGCCGCAATCATCGCCGCCGCGCGGTTGCGCAGCGTCGCGTAGTCGTATTCGGTGTACACGTCGCCGCTGACGATCAGCGCGACACCGTCGCCGAGGAGCGAAAGCGCCGTGGCGATGCCGCCCGCCACCTCGAGCGGCTCCGGTTCGTGCGAGTAGCAAATCGCCGTCCCGAAACGCGAACCGTCGCCGAGTCTCTCGACGATCATCTCGCCGCGATGCGCGACGTTGACGACGAGTTCGGTGAAGCCTGCCGCGACGAGCCGCTCGATCTGCCAGACGATCAGCGGCTTGCCGCCGACTTCGAGCAATGGCTTCGGCGTCGCGGTGGACAGCGGGCGCATCCGCTCCCCGCGGCCGGCCGCGAGGATCATCGCTTTCATCCGCGTTTCGTCAGAACGTATACCCGGTGACCGACGCTTTCTGCTCGAGCTCGTCCAGGAGCCGGAGCAGGGGCCGGAGGTCGCGATAGCGCGCGCAGGCGCCGCGCAGATAGCGCATCACCCGCGGCATCTCCTTGAGGTAGCCGTCCTTGCCGTCGCGATGGCAAAGCCGGGCAAAGATGCCGAGCACCTTGAGCTGCCGCTGCACGCCCATCCACTCGAAATCGCGCCAGAAATCGGCAAACGCTCCGCCCACGGGGAGGCCGGCCGCGCGCGCTGCCTGCCAGTAGCGCACGGCCCAGTCGATCTGGTGCTCTTCGTCCCACTCGATGTACGCGTCGCGCAGCAACGACACGAGATCGTAGGTGATCGGCCCGTACACCGCATCCTGGAAATCGAGGACGCCGGGGTTGGGCTCCGCGACCATCAGGTTGCGCGAATGGTAATCGCGGTGCACGAACACTGTCGGCTGCCCGAGATTGTTGTCGAGGATCTTCGCGAAGGCCTGCTCGAGCGCCGCCTTCTGCGCAGCGGTGAGTGCGATGCCGAGATGCTTCGCGACATACCAGTCCGGGAAGAGGTCGAGTTCGCGTCGCAACAGCGTCCGGTCGTAGGGAGGCAGCGCGCCGTCGCGACTCGCAAGTTGCCAGCGCACCAGCGCCGCGCAGGCGTCGCCATAAAGCGCGGGCGCGCTCCCCGGTTCGAGCGCGTCGAGATAGGTGCGCGTGCCGAGGTCGCTGAGCAGCAGAAAACCGCGGTCGAGATCGGCAGCAAGAACGGCCGGAGCGTGCAGGCCCGCGGCCGTAAGCAGCTGCGCCGCCGCGACGTAGAGGCGGCAATCCTCCCGCGGCGGCGGCGCGTCCATCGCAATCAGTGTTGCCGCACGTTCGCGGCGATCGGGAACGGCGACCGTGTCGGTGAGCGTGACCCGGAAATAGCGACGAAAGCTCGCGTCTTCGGACGCGAGTGCCAGCGCAGTTGCGGGCGCCGGCAGAACGCCCGTCAGCCAGGCGGAGAGCGCAGCGAGGCGCGCGTCGCCGGCGTCGTTGTCTGCGCGTGGATTTTCCATCGTGAGGTACACTAGGCGCCGGCATTTTAGCATCCGCCTCGAGTCGATTCTTCGATGTCCCGTTGCTTAGGGAACCTCTGAGCAAGCCCCACATGAGCCGCGTTTCTGGCGCAATGGCCTCAGATGCTAGGCCTCATTGGCCAACTGCGGGCGCAGCGAATAGTTC
>JBGPYP010000303.1:0-3312 GCA_041493285.1 Casimicrobiaceae bacterium | reverse complement strand
CAGGAGCCCGATAGCTGGCGCAGCAGCTTGGTGGTGTAGTGGTTGCCGGCCGGCGGTTGCACGCGCAGCGTGTGGAACTCCTTGGACTCCGGGAACATACTCGCGACCTCGGAGAAGCGCGGGATGATGCCCCCGCCATAGCCGAACACCGAGACCGTGCCGCCTTTCCAGTAGCCGAGGCGCGTCTTGTAGGAATGCTCGAGCTGGCCGAGCAGATCGACCATCATGTTGTTCTGATGCGCGAGGCGCTTCAGCCCGGTGACGAAGCTCGGCCACGGACCGCTCTCGAGCTGGTCGAGCATGGGCGTCGGATGAAACGGCTTGGTCGATTTCTTCTCGGGAGGAATATAGGTGCTGTGACGCTCCGGGTTTTTGGGCGGGATCTGCGGATCGGACATGGGTTCCTCCTCCGGGCAATGCAAACTCGACGACGACAGTTTAACGATGCCCCTTCGCGCAGCCTTAGAGGTCTTTGGGGATAGCGTTGATGGGGCGCAACCCTCCCTTTAGAGATATGCGGGGCGCCGATTCGCCACAAAAGTAGCGTGTTTTCAAAAACTTACTTTCATCCCGGGCACAGGTTTTCGCTCTCCGGGGAAGTCGACCGACAGTCGCCGCGGCATTCTCCGCGCGGCGCCGGTGCGGTACGTTCTACTTCCTCGACTCCGACCCCGGCCCCGTGCGCCGTGAATTCCACCCTGCCACACATTGTTGAACATCGGTTTGCGCTGGATCAATCGCAAGCGTATCTGCGCTGGCGCGAGCGCAAGCTCGCGCACTATCCGCGCTGCGTCGAGGACCTGATCGTGGAGGTGCGCGATCCGCGCAACCTCCGCGAAAGCGAGGTCGAGGAAATCCAGCGCGTATGCGGCGCGGCGAACATGGTCGTCTATGCCAGCCCCCTCGCCGGCGTGGCCGACAAGGACATTCCGCGCCGCCTGGGTGCGCGCCTGGGCCTTGCGCGGCTGCGTGCCAACCCGCTCGCGGACGAAGACGGCATCAGCGCGCTCGAGGCGGAGCCGGGAAAATCGACCCTCGGCTATATTCCCTACTCGAATCGGCGCCTGCTATGGCATACCGACGGCTACTACAACGCCCCCGAGCAGCGCATCCGCGCGTTCATTCTGCACTGCGTGCGACCCGCCGCCACGGGCGGCGAAACCCGCCTGCTCGATCACGAGATCGCCTATATTCTGTTGCGCGACGCCGACCCGGAGTACGTGAAGGCGCTTTCGGCACCTGACGCCATGACCATTCCCGCCAACACCGCGGAGGGCGTGGAATTCCGTCCCGCCCGGACCGGCCCGGTGTTCTCTACCGATGCCGGCGCGCTTCATATGCGCTACACGGCGCGCACGCGCAGCATCGAATGGCGATCGGACGGGACGACGCGCGCCGCGGTGCAATTTCTCAATCGCACCCTCGACGCGGACTCGCCCTATGTGTTCGCGCTTCGGTTGGCCGGCGGCCAGGGCTTGGTATGCAACAACGTGCTGCACAACCGCAGCGCTTTCACCGACGACGCCGCGCCTGGCCTGGGCCGGCTCGTCTATCGCGCCCGGTATTCCGATCGCATCGCGGAGAGCGTCGCCGCGCTCTGACGCGGTTCCTTTCACGAAGGAAACGCCGGCATCTAATGAAGTACATCCCCCTCAAGTACATAAAGGAAGACCCTGCCGTCGGCAACGCCGACAGCAGCGAGGACGCCAAGGAATCGACCGGCATGCTGGAACGCTTGGTCGTCGACCTGCGCGGCCAGCTCGCGGAACTCTCCCCCGCCGCGGAAACGCTGCGACGCGCAGACCTCCTGCTGCAGCTCGGCCGCGCCCTCGTGCGGCTCGAGAACCGGCCCGACGCCTGGGCCGTCGCGCGCGAGGCGTTCGACCTTTACTTGGCCGAGCAGGCTTGGGAAGGCGCGACGCAGGCCTGCGACATCCTGTTCCTTTCCGATCAGCCGCAGTCGCTCGCCGCGCTTGGCCAGGGCATCTGGCTCGCGGTCACTTATCCGGTCGATCCCGAGCTGAGCGTCGCGCTCTTGCAGCGCATCGTCGAAGAGACGTCACCGGACTCCGACGGCGCAGCGGTAGCCGCCGTCACGGCGTACTACCTGGTGGATCTGCGCGCGCGCGGACCGCAGCGCGAGCACCTTCTGATCTACGCCAATCAGGTGCTTGCCACGGTGGCGCGCCGCCACAGCGGCGTCGAAGGGCAGCAGGACTTCAACAAGTGGATCCAGGACATGGAGCTGAACGACCCGGCGTTGTTCCTGCCACGTTTGCGCAACGTCGTCGACGTGCTGGTCCAGAGCGACTGGTGGATCGACCGCGAGGCCCTGCAGGCCGCGCTGCCCGTCGACTGAGGGGCGCCAATGTTTCGGGAGGAAGAGAGCGCCGCCACGGAACAGCCAGTACCGGGCGACATCGTGGACGCAGTGTTCGCGATCTCTTGCCGCAGCCTGCCGGTCGATCATGCCTACGCGCTATCGCAGGCGATCCAGGCCGTGCTGCCCTGGTTTGCCGAGGAGCCCGGCGCCGGTCTGCATACCGTTTATGGCGCGGCTTCGGCCAGCGGCTGGATGCGGCCCGAAGGTGCGGGCGCGTTGCTGCAACTTTCGCATCGCGCCAAGCTTGCGCTACGCCTGCCCCGGCACCGGCTGGGCGATGCCGCCGCTATGCTCGGCTGCACCCTGCAGGTCGCGGGCTGGCCGCTGCGCGTGGACAGGCTCTCGCTGCGGCCGCTGTCGCGAATCACGACCCTGTTCTCGCGCTGCGTCGTCCTCGCCGCCGCAGGCGACGAAGCCGCTTTCCTGGCCGCAGCCGGGGGCGAGCTCGGCGCGCTCGGCATTAACCCGGGAACAACGCTGTGCGGCCGCGTGACGCCGGTCGCGACTCCCGCGCGCACCTACCAAACGCGCAGCCTGATGCTCGCCGGCCTCACGGAGGAGCAATCGCTTGCGTTGCAGCAGCACGGACTGGGTGCCGAGCGCAAGCTCGGCTGCGGTGTGTTCATCCCCCACAAAGATATCGGCGACCTGCGCCCCAGGTCGGATTAATCACAAGAGAGGAGACCATGGCGTACGAAGTGAAAGGGAAGGTGCTCGAGGCGACGGAAAATGGCTATCTGGTTTCGCCGGAGGACTGGGACAAGGACGTCGCGGAGTCGATCGCGGTCGCGGAAGGGCTCACGCTCACTCCGGACCACTGGGACGTGATCGAGTACCTGCGCGACGCGTACTACAACCACAACGGCGAGCAGCCGAACAACCGCGCGATGCTCAAGGCAATGCAGGACAAATGGCCCGGCCGCAAGGTG
>JBGPYP010000110.1:0-8214 GCA_041493285.1 Casimicrobiaceae bacterium | reverse complement strand
GGCTTCGCTTCGATCACGCGGCTGATCATGCCCTGCTCGATGATCGCGTAGGCCCGCGGGCCGAGTCCCGTGCCGAGAAACAGGTCGTGGATGTCGCGGCGACGGACCGGAATGTTGTTGATGTAGTACGTCGAGTCGCCGTCGCGGGTCAGCACGCGCTTGATCGACAGTTCGGTGAAGCGGCCCCACTGCCCGCCGATGCGTCCCTGGCTGTTGTCGAAGAACAGCTCGACGGACGCGCGACCGACCGGCGCGCGGTCACCCGCGCCGTTGAAGATGACGTCCTGCATCGACTCGCCGCGCAGCGCCGAAGCCTTGGACTCGCCGAGCACCCAACGCACGGCGTCGATGACGTTCGACTTGCCGCAGCCGTTGGGGCCGACGATACCGACGAGCTGTCCCGGGGTCGCGATGGTGGCCGGGTCGACGAACGACTTGAAGCCGGCCAGCTTGATTTCAGTGAGGCGCAATTCGGGTTCTTCTGGGAACGGACTGCTCTACGGGCGGGGCCTAAGCGAGCCAACACCCAACTCGCGGCCAAGGCCGCGACGAAAGGGCAAACCCGCGGCCGCGGCCGCGACAAAAAAACTCTCGCCGCGCAGCAAACGCCGCCGCTCGAGCTGTGATTATAGCCGATTCACGCGGCAGAACCGGCTCCGCCACACCCGCGCCGCACGGACTCGCGCGTCATGCACCGACAGGCGTCATCGGCGCCAGGCGGCCTTCCTCCACCGCGTGGCAGGCGGCCTCGCTGACGACTCCTGGAGCGATCCGAACCGGCTTGAGCAACGGCAGCTCGCGCCGGCAACGCTCGTTGGCGTGCGGACAACGCGGATGGAACGCGCAACCGGCGGGCGGATCGAGCGGGTTGGGTACCTCGCCTGCGACCGCCGTGCGCGGCTTGCCCGTGAGCGCCAGGTCCGGTACGGCTTCGAGCAACATGCGCGTGTACGGATGCTGCGGGCGCGTAAACAGCGCTTTCACCGGCGCCAGCTCGACGATGCGCCCCAGGTACATGACCCCGACGCGATCGGCGACGTGATGCACAACCGCAAGGTTGTGCGAGATGAACAGGAACGTGAGCCCGAGCTCACGCTGGAGGCGCCGCATGAGGTTCAAGACCTGCGCCTGCACTGAGACGTCCAGCGCGGAGGTCGGCTCGTCGCAGATCAGAAACGCCGGATTGCCGGCCAGCGCCCGCGCGATCGAAATCCGCTGCCGCTGGCCGCCGGAAAACTGGTGTGGAAACTTGTTGCCGTCGGCGCGGCCGAGGCCGACTTGCTCGAGCAGCGTCGCGACGCGCGCGCCGAGCGCCGCTTTCGGCGGCCGCTCGCGGCCGCGCCCCGCCAGCAGCGGCTCGGCGACGATGTCGGCGACGCGCCAGCGCGGGTTGAGGCTGGCGTACGGGTCCTGGAAGATCATCTGCATGTCGCGGCGTGCGGCCGGATCGGCGCCGTCGACGTCGATGCGTCGCCCGGCGTAGCGGATCTCACCCCGCGTCGGCCGATACAGGCCGACGATGAGCCGCGCGACGGTGGATTTGCCGCAGCCCGATTCACCGACGAGCCCGAGCGTCTCGCCCCTGGCGATGGCGAGGCTGACGCCGTCGACCGCTTTCAGCAGCGCGCGCGGCTTGCGCTCCAGGAGCCGGTTGAGCCACGGCGGCGAGACGTCGAAATGGCGGGCGACGTCGACCAGCTCGACCAGCGGTGCGTCCGAAGCCTGGACCATCGCGTCGGTCACGAGGCCACCTCCTTGTACGACCAGCGTGACATCTGCATCGCCGCGCGTCGGTGGCGGCCGCGATTCGCCTCGCGCGATCCCCACGCTGCAAGCGGGGCGCCCGGCGAGGCGGAGCGAGGCTCCACGAGCCCGAGCGAGTGGAGGCGACCCGAGCCGCGCGCAAGGGCCGACAACTCGACGCGAAGAATTCGCTCCGCCGTGGCGGAGGCCCCTCGCCGCGGGCTCACACGGCTACCAGCCAGCACGCCGCGCGCGTCGAGCCGGCGCGCATCAGCTCGGGCCGTTCCCGGCGACAGCGATCGAACGCGTGCGGGCAGCGCGGATGGAACGCGCAGCCGGAGGGGATGGCGGTCAAGCGCGGCATCGCGCCATCGATCTGAGCGAGTTGCTCGCGCTCGGCAACGATCGACGGGATCGAACCCATCAGGCCCTTGGTGTAGGGATGCTGCGAGCGGTGGATCACGTCAGCGACCGGCCCGATTTCGACGATGCGCCCGGCGTACATGACGGCGACGCGATCGGCGGTCTCGGCGATCACGCCCATGTCGTGCGTGATGAGCATCACTGCGGTACCGTGCTCGCGGCAGAGCCGCTTCAAGAGCGCGATGATCTGCGCCTGGATCGACACGTCGAGCGCGGTCGTCGGCTCGTCGGCGATGATGAGCTTGGGGTTCGCCGCCAGCGCGAGCGCGATCACCACCCGCTGCCGCATTCCGCCGGAGAACTGGTGCGGATAGTGGTCGAAGCGCCGCTCGGGCGCTGGAATGCCGACCTCCCCGAGCAGATCGAGCGCGCGCTGGCGCGCCGCCGCCGGCGAGAGCTCAAGGTGCGTCGCGATCGTCTCGACGAGCTGGCGGCCGATCGTGTACAGCGGGTTGAGCGAGGTCAGCGGATCCTGGAAGACCGCGCCGATCTCGCGCCCGCGGACGCGACGCAGCGCCTCGGGCGGCAGATTGTCGATGCGGCGTCCGCCGAGGCGGACTTCGCCGGCGCCGATGCGCCCGGGTGGATCGATGAGCCCGATGATCGCGGCACCGGTCAGCGACTTGCCGGCACCGGACTCGCCGACGACGCCCAGCACTTCGCCGGGTGCGATCGACAGCGACACGCCATCGACGGCGACCAGCGTTCCCTGGCGCGTCGGAAACTCGACGCGCAACCCCTCGACTGCCAGCAGCGGGTCGGCCGTCACCTAGGAACGGCCCGCACCGCGCGGCGATCGAGTGCGATCAGCCCGCCGGCACCCGTCCACCCGCTGTTTCACCATTTCGCCGCCGCCTCGTGCCCTTCCACCCGCCATCCCCGTCACTGCAGCCTGGGATTGAGCGCGTCGCGCAGCCAATCGCCGAGCAGGTTGATCGCCAGCACCAGGATCACCAGCGCGGCGCCCGGGAAGATCGTGATCCACCACTCCCCGGAGAACAGGAAGTCGTTGCCGATCCGGATCAGCGTTCCCAGCGACGGCTGCGTCGGCGGCACGCCGACGCCGAGGAACGACAGGGTCGCCTCGAGCACGATGGCGGTCGCGATGTTGATCGTCGCCAGCACCAGCACCGGCCCGAGGACGTTCGGCAGCAGGTGATGGAACACGATCGCGACCGGTCGCACGCCGATGACGCGCGCCGCCTGGATGTACTCCTTGTTCTTCTCGACCAGCGTCGAGCCTCGCACCGTACGCGCGTACTGCGGCCAGTTGGAAACGCCGATCGCGACGATCAGCACCAGGAGCGCGACGTCGCCGTGCGCGTTGCGCGGCAGCACGGCGCGCGCGACGCCGTCGATCAAGAGCGCGATCAGGATCGCCGGGAACGAAAGCTGGACGTCGGCTGCGCGCATGATGAACGCGTCGAGCCTGCCGCCCGAATAGCCGGACACGAGCCCGAGGCTCACGCCAAGCGCGACCGCCAGCGCCACCGCGGCTGCGCCGACCAGGAGCGAGATGCGGGTGCCGAACATGATCGCCGAAAGCACGTCGCGGCCCTGATCGTCGGTGCCGAGCAGGTAGTCGGGGTTCGCGCCGTCCATGCCGCGCGGCGGGGTGAGCGCGTCGGTCAGGTTGAGCGTGGCGAGGTCGAAGGGGTTGTGCGGCGCGATCCAGGGCGCGAACAGCGCCGCCGTGAGACAGGCGACGAGCACCAGCGCCGAGACGACCGCGACCGGCGAACGGCGGAAGCCGTAGGCAAGATCGCCGTCCCACCAGCGCGCGAGGCGCGTCCGCGACGCAACGGTGGTCATGGCGCTCGGCTCATGACATCAAGCGTGGCCCAGACGCAGGCCGGGACTCGAGTTCACTTGATCACGACCCACTTGAGCCAGTTGTTGTTGTCCGCGAGCTGTACCAGATCGACGTTCTTCTTCATTCCCCATGCCAGCCCCTGTTGGTGCAGCGGGATGTGCCCGATGTCGTCGCCATGGATCTTGAAAACCTCGGCGATCATCGCGTCGCGCTTCTTCTGGTCGAGCTCGCCCGCGATCTGTACGCCGAGCTCGTCGACGCGCTTGTTCGAGTAGCTGCCGAGGTTGAACTGACCGCGGCCGCCGGGACCCGGCGACATCAGGAGCGCGAAGATCGGGTTGTGCGAATCGTACGAGCCCGGCGTCCAGCCCAGCAGATAGAACGATGTGTCGCGCGACAGGATCTTGGGGAAGTAGGTGACCTTGGTTTCGGCGTTCAGGTTGACCTTGACGCCGATCCTCGCCAGCATCGCCGCGACCGCCTGGCAAATCGGCGCGTCGTTGACGTAACGGTCGTTCGGGCAATTCATGCCGATGATGAATCCGTTGGGGTAGCCCGCGTCGGCGAGGAGCTTCTTCGCCGCTGCAGGGTCGTACGGCAGCCGCGTGTTCAGCTCCTTGGCAAAACCGCGAATCCCCGGCGCGATCATCAGGCCGCTCGGCGTTGCCGCGTCGCGCATGACCGTCTTCGCGATCGCGGTTTCATCGATGGCCTGGTAGAACGCCTGCCGAACGCGCTTGTCCTTGAACGGGTTCTTGCCTTTCACGTTCGAATAGAAAAGCTCGTCGCGCGCCTGATCCATGCCCAGGAAGATCGTGCGCAGCTCCGGCCCCTTCAACACCTTGAGCGACGGGCTCGTCGTCAGTCTGTCCATGTCCTGCAGCGGCACCGGCTCCATCATGTCGATGTCGCCGGAAATCAGCGCCGCGACCCGGGTCGCGGCGTTGCCGATCGGCGTGAACACCGCCTCGGTGATGTTGCTCTCCATCTTGGTCCAGTAATTCGCGTAGGGTACCAGCACCGTGCGCACCCCCGGCTCGCGCGATTTGAGCATGAACGGCCCGGTCCCGTTGGCCTTGAGCGTGGCCGCATTCTCCTTGCCCTTGCGCACGTCGACCGGAGCCGCGGCGTTGTTCTTCTCGCACCAGGACTTGCTCATCATGTACCACTGGTTGATCGTGTCGGGCAGGATCGGGAACGGCTCGTTGGTCACGACGTCGATCGTCAGGTCGTCGATCTTCCTGATCTCCTTGATCGGTCCGACGTAGGTCTTCATGTCGGAGCCGTCGGCCTTGGCCCGCTCGTAGCTGAAGATCACGTCGTCGGCGGTGAACGGGCTGCCGTCGTGGAACTTCACGTCCTTGCGCAGCGTGAAGCGCCACACCGTCGGTGCGGTCTGCTTCCACGTCGTCGCCAGCAGCGGGACCAGCTCCAGCTTCTTGCCGCGCCCGACCAGCGGCTCGTACATGTTGCCGGTGACGTTGAGCTGCAGCGTCTCGTTGAGCGAGTGCGGGTCCATCGATATGGAGTCGCCCTGGTCGGCAAAGCGGAAGGTCACGGCCAGCGCGGCCGCCGCGCCGAATCCGCCCGCGACGATCGCGGCGGCGAGCAAAGCTTTCATTAGTCTCATGATCGATGGTCTCCTCGGTGGATGCGTTGATTGCTCAAGTATGAACCGGCGCCGGCGCGAGAGCGGCAAGGGCCCGCAGACAGGCGTCTTTCGCCTGTTCGTAGACCATCGTCTTCCAGTCGTCGGCGTCGATGTAAAACGTGTCGCGGAACGCGCGCTTGATTTCGTCGCGCTGCGCGGCGGGCGCATCGGGATGATTGTGCAGCCAATGCTCGGCGCGGAGCGTCTGCAGCGTATGCTCGAGCGGATAGGTCCCGTATTCCAGCGCCATCGCGGTCATCTCGGAGCGCGGGCATTCGGTATACGCGGCGGCGGAGATAACGCCCGAGACACGGGCAGAGGTCGACGAACCGTCGAAAAACGACGTCACGTCGGTGCCCCACCACGCCTTGGCGCGTCCGATGTCGGCGGGATCATCGCGGCCCGAGTAGATCTTTTCGCCGTGCCCCCGCGACCCGAGCCCGGTATGGAAGTCGATCCAGCCCAGGCGCTGCCGCGACGACGCCTGTCCGCGCAGCACCGCGCGCAGGCAGGCGTTGCTCCACGACGGACGGCTGCCGCCGTAGAACATGCCGTCCGGGAACGCGTACTGCCCGCCGCTGACCGCCGCCTGGAACCCCTTCTCTCCGTGCGCCTTGATCCACGCGCCGAGCTTCGATTCGCTTTCCTGCGGCGGGGGCCACGCGGCTGGAAGCAGCAGCGCGTGAATCTCCGCGTACGCGGGACTCGTCGGCAGCGGCGAGAGGAAATCGACGAAGTTGCGATTCAGGTCCGCGTTGTCCTCGTTCGCTCGCCGCAGATGCGAGAAGCCGTAGGGATTGAGGGCGTGCAGCATCAGCACGCTGAGGCCCGAGCGCTCGACAACGGCGAGGAACGCGTCGTCGTGCAGCAGCGCGATCTGGCAGCCGGAGCCGCAGAACCCTTCGACGCCGTGCGTTCCCGAGGTGAGCATCAGCAGCCCCGGCGCGCCGTCGTCGCCCAGCTGCGCGATATCGATCGACAGCTCTTCGCCCACGGCGCCGCGCTCGCTCGGGTGCACGTGTCGAAACACCCGCGCACCGAGCACGGCTCCCGCGGCTAGGAACTTGTCGCGCGCCTCGGCGTAGCTCTGCGCGAAATATGTGGGTACGTTCATCGTCGTAATACCGAACCCCTCGAATGCAGTTGTTTCTCCGTTCCTGAGACTTCGCTCACCTAGCTCCCGAGCGGCAATGCGTGCTCGGCCAGCGCGGCCAGGTAACCCCCGCCCAGCGGGATCACCTCGTCGTTGAAATCGTAGCGGCTGTTGTGCAGGAAGCAGCCGCCCTCCGCGCCCCCCTGCCCCAGCCGCGCGTAGGCCCCCGGGCGGTGCTGCAGCATGAACGAGAAATCTTCCGACCCCATGCTGGGCTCGAGGTCGCGCACGACGTTGTCCGGGCCGATCAGCGCATCGGCGACCCGCGCCGCGAACTCGGCCTCGCGCTCGCTGTTGATCGTCGCCGGATACACCCGCTCGTACTTGAGCGTCGCGGTGGCGCCGAATGCGGCCGCGATCGAGTGTACAAGCTCGTTCAAACGCTGCTCGATCCCATCCTGCGTCTGCGGACGAAACGTGCGCACGGTGCCCACGAGCCGGGCCTCGCGCGGGATCACGCTCATCGCCGCGAGGTTGCCCGCGTGCATCGCGCACAGGCTCACCACCGCAGTGTCGATCGGGCTCACGTTGCGCGCCACGATCGACTGCGCCGCGGTGATGATGTGGCCGGCGACGAGCACCGGATCGACCGCGAGGTGCGGGTGCGCGCCGTGCCCGCCGCGCCCCTCGATGTGAATCTCGATCCGATCGGCCGCGGCCATCATCGGACCCGGCCGCACCGCGATGGTCCCGGGCGGCAGCGCCGGCCAGTTGTGCAGCGCGTAGATCTCGTCGGCGGGAAAGCGCTCGAACAGCCCGTCGTCGATCATCGCCTTGCCGCCGGCGAAGCCCTCTTCGCCCGGCTGGAAGATGAGATAGACCGTGCCGTCGAAGCGGCGGGTGCCCGCGAGGTAGCGCGCCGCGCCGAGCAGCATCGTCGTGTGCCCGTCGTGGCCGCAGCCGTGCATGCGCCCCTTGAAACGGGACGCGTGCGGGAAATCGTTCTCCTCGTGCATCGGCAACGCATCCATGTCCGCGCGCAAGCCCACGGCGCGGCCGCTGTCCCCGCGCTGACCGCGAATCACGGCGACCACGCCGGTCTTGCCCACGCCGCCGTGATACTCGACGCCGAGCCGATCGAGCTCGGCGGTCACGATCTGCGCGGTCCGATGCTCCTCGAAGCCGAGCTCCGGGTGCGCGTGCAGGTCGCGCCGCATTTCGGTCAACGCGACGTGCTCACCGCGAAGATAGTCGACCGGGTTCATGCCTCGCCGTCAGTGCGCCGGAACCAGGCGCTCGATGCGCAGGCGCGGGTCGACCGCGTAGTAAAGCAGATCGACGATGAGGTTGATGAGGACAAACACAAGCGCGATGAAACAGAGATACGCCGCCATCACCGGCACGTCGGCGAAGTTGACCGCCTGGATGAAGAGCAACCCCATACCCGGCCACTGGAACACCGTCTCGGTGATGATGGCAAAGGCGATGATC
>JBGPYP010000039.1:0-13297 GCA_041493285.1 Casimicrobiaceae bacterium | reverse complement strand
GCGTTCATCCCCGGCCGACGCGCGCGGATCGCTTCGCGCAGCATGCGCTTGAGCCGGTTCCGGTCGACCGCGCGCGCGAGGAGCTTCTTCCCGATCACGTAGCCGGCCCGCCCGTCCGTGCCGCCGGCCGGGACTGCGACGAGCTGGAGGCGCTCGCCCTCGAAGCGCTGGCCGCGGCGCAACACCGAGGCAAACGCCGCGGCGCCGCGCAGCCGGTAGCGGCGGGTCAAGCCGAACGGAGCGCCTTCGCCGCTCAGACGGCGAGCCGGGCGCGACCTTTGGCGCGGCGCGCGCGCAAAACCTTGCGGCCGCCGACGGACTTCATACGGGCGCGGAACCCGTGGGTCCGCTTGCGCCGGACCACCGAGGGTTGGTAAGTGCGTTTCATGACTGTGCCTTGCTGGAAAAAAAGCTTTGTATTAGAGCGTTTAGCGCACCATGCTGTCAAGGCAAATCGTGCTCTGGTCGCTGTGGATAACTCGCGCTACTGCGCGTACAATTCGAACTCAACGGGCTCCCTCGCGGCGCCCGCGTTTTTTCTCCGGCCCCGCACCTCCCACATTGATGTCGACCGCCTCGTTCTGGCCGAGCTGCCTCGAAGCGTTTCAGCGCGAGTTGACGCCGCAGCAGTTCAACACCTGGATCCGGCCGCTGCGCCTCGAACACAGTGGCGAGAGCCTGGTGCTGATCGCCCCAAACCGGTTCGTCTTGCAGTGGGTGAAGGAACGTTTCGCCGGGCGGATCGAGGAACTAGCCACGGTGGCGCTGGGACGGCCGCTGCGGATGGCGATGGTCGTGGCGGAAGGCGCCGAGCGCCCGGGCGCGAATGCGGCACCTCCGCCGGCAGCCGCCAAACCGGTGGCCGCCGGCGGCCGCCGAATCGAGCAGGCGAGCCTCAATCCGGCGTTTTCCTTCGCCGCCTTTGTTGCCGGCAAAGCCAACCAACTGGCGCGCGCCGCGGGCCTTCAGGTCGCAGAGCACCCGACGTCGTACAACCCGCTGTTCGTCTACGGCGGCGTGGGCCTGGGCAAGACGCATCTCATCCAGGCGATCGGCAACTATATTCTGGACACCAACGCGAATGCCAAGATCCGCTACATCCACGCCGAGACCTATGTCTCGGACGTCGTGCGTGCGTACCAGCACAAGGCGTTCGACGAGTTCAAGCGCTACTACCGGTCGCTCGATCTGCTCCTCATCGATGACATCCAGTTCTTCAGCGGCAAATCACGCACGCAGGAGGAGTTCTTCTATCTGTTCAACACGCTCATCGAAGCGCACAAGCAGGTGGTGATCACCTGCGACACATACCCCAAGGAGATCACCGGAATCGAGGAGCGCCTGATCTCGCGCTTCGGCTGGGGGCTCACCGTCGCGCTCGAGCCGCCGGAGCTCGAGATGAGGGTTGCGATTCTGCTCTCCAAGGCGGCAGCGACCGGCATGAAGGTCGACGAGCAAGTCGCGTTCTTCATCGCCAAGCACATCCGTTCCAATGTCCGCGAGTTGGAAGGGGCGCTGAAGCGCGTGCTCGCATACTCGAGCTTTCACGGGCAGGACATCTCGCTCGCGCTCGCCAAGGACGCGCTGCGTGATCTGCTCGCGGTGCAAAACCGCCAGATCTCGATCGAGAACATCCAGAAGACGGTCGCCGACTACTACAAGATCCGCATCTCGGACATGCATTCGAAGAAGCGATCCCGTGCAGTCGCACGCCCGCGACAAGTCGCAATGGCGCTCGCCAAGGAGTTGACCCAGCTGTCGCTGCCGGAGATCGGCAGCAATTTCGGTGGCCGCGACCACACGACTGTCCTGCATGCATGCCGGCAGATCACGAAGCTCCGCGACTCGGTTCCCGAGATCAGCCATGACGTAAACTTCCTGCTGCAGGTACTCCGGAACTGACGCGCCGGAGGGTTCGCGGCAGGTATGAATCGTGTGCGAAGCAGTCTATAATTTGTGGATAGAGCGGCCGCCCGTGAAACCCGCGTTTTCGTCCCCAATCGATCCACTGCCCGTACACCACTTGTCCTCGCAGTTGGCTTGGGACCAACCGCCGGATCGCATTGGTTTTTTGACGGTTCTCCCGGGTTGCCCATCGCGTTCTATTAGCTATTCCTAGGTTTAAACAATGCAACTAAAACAAGTCTCCAGAGACACGTTGCTGAAGCCCCTGCAGGCCGTATCCGGAATCGTCGAACGCCGTCAGACGCTGCCGATACTCGCCAATGTTTTGCTGGAGCAGAAAGACGGTCGGTTGTTCGTTACGGCGACCGACCTCGAGATGCAGATCACCGCCAACAGTGAACTCGCGAGCAAGCAGGACCAATCAATCACCGTCGGCGCGCGCAAGCTGCAGGACCTCCTGCGCGCGTTGCCGGAGGAAGCAACGCTCAACGTCGACACGGCCGCAGGCAAGATGACCGTGCGCGCCGGCCGGTCGCGGTTCAACCTACAGACACTGCCGGCGGCCGACTATCCGCGCATCGGAGTTGCGCAGGAGCAACTGCAGACGATCGCGCTGCCGCAGCGCGAATTCCGCGGGTTGCTCAAGCTCGCCGAGTTTGCCATGGCGCAGCAGGACATCCGCTACTACCTGAACGGGATGCTCCTCGTGATCGACAAGGGGTCGCTGCAGGCGGTCGCCACTGACGGGCACCGACTGTCGTACGCGAGCATTACTGTGCCGGGAAACTATTCCCGCCAGGAGGTGATCTTGCCGCGCAAGACCGTGCTCGAGCTGGGCAAGCTTCTCGAGGACAGCGAGGCGGAAGTAACCATCGACGTCCTCGCCAACCAGGTGCGCTTCCGGTTCTCGAACATCGAGTTGGTGAGCAAGGTGGTCGACGGCAAGTTTCCGGACTACAACCGCGTCATTCCCAGCGGCCACTCCAAGCAGATCGAGTTGTCGCGCGCGGAGCTGCTGCAGGCATTGCAGCGCGCGGCGATTCTGTCGAACGAGAAATTCCGCGGCGTGCGCCTGGTGCTCGGCACGGATCAATTGAAAATCATCTGTACCAATAGCGAGCAGGAGGAAGCCGAGGAGGAGATCGAGGTCGCGTACAAGGGCGAGGCGCTCGACATCGGATTCAACATCACCTATCTTCTGGACGTACTGCACAACCTTGCCGCCGAACGCGTCGTTCTTGCCCTTGGCGACGCCAGCTCCAGCGCGCTCATTACCATGCCCGAACGCAGCGACTACAAGTATGTCGTCATGCCAATGCGAATTTGACCTCATTGTTCTCGCGAGTCGGTGTGCAGTGTTGCGTGTCGATCACAGCGTCGACTCGCCACGCCCGATCCCGACGTTACGCGTCGTGCCCATCGCTGCGGGCTCGCGCCGGTAGATTCGGGAGCGTGTCTTCAACCCGCCCGCGGCGCCGACTTAAGAGTCGGCGCCGGCGTTTAATGGACTGCAAGGAACGAGATCACCGCGAATGAACGAACCCTATCCGAAGGCCGTGGACAACGGCAGCGACTACGATTCCAACAGCATCAAGGTGCTGAAAGGCCTTGAGGCGGTTCGCAAGCGCCCCGGCATGTACATCGGCGACACCTCCGACGGCACCGGGCTGCATCAGATGGTCTTCGAGGTGCTCGACAATGCGATCGACGAGGCGTTGGCCGGCTACTGCAATGACATCAAGGTGGTCATCCACGCCGACAATTCGATGTCGGTCGTCGACAATGGACGCGGCATCCCGACCGACATCAAGGAAGACGACGAGCAAAAGCGCTCCGCGGCGGAGATCGTGATGACCGAGCTCCATGCCGGCGGCAAGTTCGACCAGAATTCGTACAAGGTGGCCGGCGGCCTGCACGGCGTCGGCGTCTCGGTGGTCAACGGGCTCTCCGAGTGGCTCAAGCTCAGGATCTGGCGCGACGGAAAGGCACACCAGATGGAATTCCGCGATGGCGTCGCCGTCGCGCCTCTCGCGGTTGTCGGTTCGACCGAGCGACGCGGCACCGAAGTGCATTTCAAGGCGTCGGCGGGGACCTTTTCCAACATCGAGTTTCACTACGACATCCTGGCGCGGCGCATCCGCGAGCTTTCGTTCCTCAACAACGGCGTGAAGATCGAGCTCGTCGACCAGCGCGACGGCAAGAGCGAGAACTTCGCGTTCACCGGCGGCATCCGCGGATTCGTCGAGTACATGAACCGCAGCAAGACAGTGCTGCACTCGCGGATCTTCCACGCCAGCGGCGAGAAGGACGGGGTCACCGTCGAGGTCGCGATGCAGTGGAACGACTCGTACACTGAGTCAGTGCAGTGCTTTACCAACAACATCCCGCAACGCGATGGCGGGACGCACCTCACCGGCCTGCGGCAGGCGATGACGCGCACACTCAACAGCTACATCGAGAAGGAGGAGCTGGCGAAGAAGGCGAAGGTCGAGACGACCGGCGACGACATGCGCGAGGGGCTGACCTGCGTGCTGTCGATCAAGGCGCCGGAGCCGAAATTCTCGTCGCAGACCAAGGACAAGCTGGTCTCCTCGGAAGTGCAGCCCATCGTGCAGGAGATCGTCGGGGGCAAGCTCGGCGAATTCCTGCTTGAGAACCCGGGTGACGCGCGCATCATCTGCGGCAAGATCATCGAGGCGGCGCGAGCGCGCGAGGCCGCGCGGAAGGCGCGTGAGCTGACGCGCCGCAAGGGCGTGCTCGACGGCATGGGACTGCCGGGGAAGCTTGCCGACTGCCAGGAGCGTGACCCGGCGCTGTGCGAACTCTATCTGGTCGAGGGCGACTCCGCGGGAGGGTCGGCCAAGCAAGGGCGCGATCGCAAGTTCCAGGCGATCCTGCCGCTGCGCGGCAAGATCCTGAACGTCGAGCGCGCGCGTTTCGACAAGCTGATCAGCTCGCAGGAAATCGTCACGCTGATCACCGCGCTCGGGACGGGTTTCGGCAAGGCCCCCGCCGATAAGGAGGACAAGGACGCGTTCGATATCGCGAAGCTTCGCTATCACCGCATCATTATCATGACCGACGCCGACGTCGACGGGTCGCACATTCGCACGCTGCTGCTCACGTTCTTCTATCGGCAGATGCCGGAGTTGGTCGAGCGCGGCCACATCTACATCGCGCAGCCGCCGCTATACAAGGCAAAGCAGGGCAAGCAGGAAACCTATCTCAAGGACGACCATGAGCTCAAGCAGCATCTGCTCAAGGTTGCGCTGAACGGCGCTGAACTGACGCCCGGCACGGGTGCAGCGCCGCTCGCGGCGCAGGCCTTCGAGAGCGTCGCGCGAGAGTATCTGCTCGCCGAGGCGGTGGTGGAACGTGTGGCGCGTGTCGTCGATCCCGCCGCGCTGTACGCGATGCTGGGCGGTGTGCGGGTGGAATTCGGGACCGAGGCGGCGGCGACGCGCAGCGCGCAGGCGCTGCAGGACGCGATCGCCGATCCGGAGGTTCGCGTCGAGGCGCGCTACGACTCGGCAGCGGAAACGCGACGTCTGGTCATCGTGCGCACGCATCACGGGACGCCGCGTCTGACCGCGCTCGATGCCGACTTCCTCGCGAGCGGCGACGGGACCCAGATCCGGGCGGCCGCCGACCTGCTGCAAGGGCTCATTCAGCCGGGAGCGGCCATCAAGCGCGGCGACAAGCAGCAGGCGGTCAAGTCGTTCAAGGAAGCGCTCGACTGGTTGCTCGCCGAAGCACGCGCGAGCATTGCGATCCAGCGCTACAAGGGGCTGGGCGAGATGAATCCCGCGCAACTCTGGGAAACGACGATGGATCCCGGTGTGCGGCGGCTGCTGAGAGTGCAGATCGACGATGCAGTGGCGTCGGAGGAGATCTTCTCGACGCTGATGGGCGAGCAGGTCGAGCCGCGGCGCGCGTTCATCGAGTCCAATGCGCTGGGCGTGCGCAACCTCGACGTCTGAGGCTTCTTCGCGCGGAGCTTGCCGCGTGTGCCCTCCGTTCGCGCTCCGCGCCTTGCGGCGATGAGCCTGGACCGCAACGCGTTATTTGCGCGCCTTGGCCTCAAGGCGCAGAACGCCGGTGCCTGCGCCGCGCCTCGCGACTGGCGCGGCGGCGGGCCGAATCTCGGCTCGGTGAATCCGAGCGATGAATCGTCGCTCGCCGACGTAGCCACCGCGACGGCGACCGACTACGACGCCGTGCTCGCCAGCACGGTTGCGGCCGCGCATGCCTGGCGCGACGTGCCCGCGCCCAGACGCGGCGAAGCGGTGCGCCGATTGGGGCTCATCTTGCGCGAGCATAAGGATGCGCTCGGCACGCTCATCGCGCTCGAGAACGGCAAGATCAAGGCCGAAGGCGATGGCGAAGTGCAGGAGATGATCGACATCGCCGACTTCGCCGTCGGGCAGGCGCGCATGCTCTACGGCAAGACGATGCACTCGGAGCGGCCGGCACACCGGATGTACGAGCAGTGGCATCCCCTCGGCGTCGTCGGCGTGATCACGGCATTCAACTTTCCGGTCGCGGTGTGGGCGTGGAACGCGCTGCTCGCCGCGGTCTGCGGCAACGCGACCGTATGGAAGCCTTCTCCGAAGACACCGCTGGCCGCGATCGCGGTGCAGCATCTTTGCAATCGGATCATTGCCGAGCTCGGGCTGCCGCCGATCTTCACGCTTCTGATCGATGCCGGCCCCGACGCGGCGGTGCGCCTCGCAGGTGATCCACGCGTCGGGCTGATGTCGTTCACCGGATCGTCCGCAGTCGGCCGCCACCTTGCGCAGGTCGTCGCGGGCCGGTTCGGACGGAGCCTGCTCGAGTGCTCCGGCAACAACGCGATCATCGTCGCCGAGGACGCCGATCTCGACCTCGTCGTCCCCGCGGTCGTCTTCGGCGCGGTGGGAACCGCCGGCCAGCGCTGCACGACGACGCGCCGGCTCATCGTGCACGAGGCGATCGAGCCGGAAGTCGTGCGGCGCCTTCTGGACGCGTACGCACAGGTCCGGATCGGCGACCCGCTCGAGCCCTCGACCTTGATGGGCCCGCTCATCGACGCGGCGGCAGCTGTCGGCTTTCGGCGCGCGGTCGACGAAGCGCTCGCCGCCGGCGGCGCGCTCGTATGCGGCGGCAAGGTGCGGGAAGGTCGCGGTTTTTTCGTCGAGCCGACGATCGTTCGCAACGCCCGCAACGAGTGGCCGGTTGTGCAGCGCGAGACCTTCGCGCCTATCCTCTACGTGATGCGCTATCGCGATCTCGGCGAGGCGATCGCGCTGCAGAACGCCGTGCCGCAGGGGCTATCCTCGGCGATGTTCACGGGAAGTCTGCGCAACGCCGAAGCGTTCCTGTCGGCGTCGGGCAGCGACTGCGGGATCGCCAACATCAATATCGGCACGTCGGGCGCGGAAATCGGCGGCGCTTTCGGCGGCGAGAAGGAGACCGGCGGCGGGCGCGAGGCGGGATCCGACGCATGGCAGGCGTATATGCGCCGCCAGACGAGCACCATCAACTGGAGCCGCGAGCTACCGCTCGCCCAGGGTATCAAGTTCGGCGGAACGTGATTCGATGCTAGGGCTACGCGGCGCGCTTGCGCTGCGCGGGCTTGCCGACCGGCTTGGCCGTCTTGGGCGCGACCTTGCGGGGCTTGACGCGCTTGGTCTTGCCGCCGGCTTTGGCGGCGAGCAGCGCGACGGCCTCGCCCAGCGTCACCGCGTCGACCCGATCCCTGTCTGGCAGCGTGGCGTTGATCCCGCCGTGCTTCACGTACGGGCCGTACCGCCCCGAATGTAGCTCGACCGGCTGCTTGTCCTTCGGGTGCGGCCCGAGTACGCGCAGCGCCGGCGCGCCACGCGCGGATTTCGCGCCGCGACCTTTGGTGCCGGCCTTCGCCTCGAACTCGAAGCCGATCTTGCCGTCGGGTTGCTGTACCAGGTAGGCCGCAAAGGGTCGTCGCGTCCGCGCCGAGACGAAGTGCAGGAGATCGGTCTTGCCTGAGGCCAACAACTTCTGCATCTGCGCGCGCTCGATCGGCCGTTGCAAGATGACCCGGCCCGAGCGGAAGTCGCAGGTCCGGGCCGGCCCGACCGCGCGCTCGCAGACGTAAGCCGCGGGCAGCTCGAACACGCGCCCGCCGCACTTCGGGCACGCCCCCAGCGGCTCCTGGCCGCTAAAGTCGGGCGCCTCGGCGGCAGAGCCCCCGTCCCCGCCGTCGCCGAAGTCGAGCTGCACTTCGTTCGTGTCGTTGAGCCTCAGGCGCGCGGCGAACGGTCGGCCCAGCTTGCTGCGGAAGCCTTCGAGCGGACCGGCGGCTCGATCGGTGAGCAGCGCTTCGGCTTCGGGAATCTCGAGCTGGCGCCCAGCGATGATCTTCCACATCCCGAAGTCGCACGACTGGCACTGGAACTTCTTGTAGTTCTCGTGCACTTCGCCGCCGCATTTCGGGCAGCGCGCCGAAAGCGTCGCAAAGTCGCCGGGAATCGTGTCGCTTTCGTAGTTCTTCGCCTGGCCGACAATGTGCCTGGTCATGCGGATGATCTCGCGCATGAACTGTTCCCGCTTGAGCTTGCCGTGCTCCATCTGCGCGAGCTTGAACTCCCACTCGGCGGTGAGCTCGGGCGAAAACAGCTCGGGGACGCCGAGGCCATGCAGGAGCGTCATCAGAGAGAAAGCTTTCGCCGTCGGCGTGAGCTCGCGCCCGTCGCGATGGACGTACTTTTCTTGGATCAGGCCTTCGATGATCTGGGCACGGGTGGCGGGCGTGCCGAGCCCTTTCTCGCGCATCGCCTCGCGCAGCTCGTCGTCCTCGATCGTCTTGCCCGCGCCTTCCATCGCCGAGAGCAGCGTCGCTTCGTTGAACCGCGCGGGCGGCTTGGTCTGGCTCGCGACGACGCGAATCTCCTCGGTGGCGACCTTCTCGTTGGGCAGGACCTTTGCCAGCATCGGCTCATCGGCGGATTGCGCCTCCTTGCCGTACACCGCAAGCCAGCCCGGGTTCAGGAGGACCTTGCCTTCGGTCTTGAACGGTTCGCCGGCGACGCGGGTGATGCGCGTTGTGAGCAGGTACTCCGCAGGAGGATAGAAGACGGCCAGGAAGCGCTTGACGACGAGATCGTAGAGCTTGGCTTCGGCCTCGGTCAGGCTCCTGGGCTTCTGCAGTGTCGGGATGATCGCGAAGTGATCCGAGATCTTGGCGTTGTCGAAGATGCGCTTGTTGGGCTTCAGCCATTTCGCCTTCAGGATCTGTCCGGCGAACGCGGCGTACGCGTTGGTCTCCTTGAGCGCCTCGAGCGTCGCCTTGACCGTGGGCAGATAGTCCTCGGGAAGCGCGCGCGAGTCCGTGCGCGGATACGTCAGGGCCTTGTGCCGTTCGTAGAGCGCCTGCGCGAGCGAGAGCGTCGTGCGCGCCGAGAACCCGAAGCGGCCGTTGGCTTCGCGCTGAAGGCTGGTCAGGTCGTAGAGCAGCGGCGGGCCCTGCGTCGACGGCTTGGACTCCTCGGTGACTGTGCCGGGCTGGCCCTCGCATTTCGTCGCGACGGCACGCGCCCTCGCCTCCTCCCACAGGCGTTCGGCGCGTGCATCCGGGTCGTCGTCCGGCTTGCGGAACTTCTCGTCGAACCAGCGGCCCTCGTAGTCCCCGCCGGCGGCGCGGAACGTGGCGAGGACTTCCCAATAGTCGCGCGGCTCGAAACTACGGATCTTTTCCTCGCGCTCGACCAGGATCGCGAGCGTCGGCGTTTGCACCCGGCCGACCGTGGTGAGCTGGAAGCCGCCGGACTTGGAGTTGAACGCGGTCATCGCCCGCGTGCCGTTGATTCCGACGAGCCAATCGGACTCTGAGCGGCACACCGCGGCATCGGCCAGCGCGCGCATCGCCTCATCGCTACGCAGCGCCCCGAACGCTTCCCGGATAGCTCCCGGCGTCATCGACTGCAGCCACAGCCGCTTGATCGGCTTGGCGGTCTTGGCGTATTGGACGATGTACCGGAAGATGAGCTCCCCCTCGCGGCCGGCGTCGCAGGCGTTGATCAGCTCGGTAACGTCCTTGCGCTTGATGAGCCGGAGCAGAAGCTTGAGCCGCGCTTCGGTCTTTTCCAGCGGCCTCAAGGCGAACTTCGACGGAATCGCCGGCAGGTGAGTGAACGTCCACTTGCCGCGCTTGACCTCCTCCTCGTCGGGCATCCCGATTTCGAGCAGATGGCCGATCGCCGAGGAAAGCACGTACTTGTCGCCCTCGAAGTAGTCGTCTTGGCGCGCGAGACCGCCCAGCGTGCGGGCAATGTCAGCCGCGACGGACGGCTTTTCGGCGATGATCAGGCGCTTGGTCATGAGGTCGGAGATGGGCGCACCGGGGCGCCCCCAAAAGAGGGGGAGATGATAGCAAGGACCGCTGGGAGAACAAGGAAACCCTCCGGCCGGCGTCGGCGACGCGAATGTGCGCCTGGGTCAGCGCAGGCGCTGGTAACTCCCGCCCGCGAGGCTTGCGATCTGCCCGGCGAGCTCGAGTTCAACCAGCGCGGCCGCCACGGTGTCCGTTGGGAGGCCCGTGCGCTCGGTGAGCACATCGATCCCGACCGGATCGTGGCCAAGAGCCGCCAGCACGCGGCCGGGCGCGCCGGTGGCGACGGGCGCCGCGCCGCTTGAGGCTGCAGCGGCGGGTTGGGCCTGCGCCACGAGCCCGAGTTCTTCGAGCACGTCGGCAGCCGTCTCGACGAGCTTGGCCCCGTCCCGGATCAGTCGGTGGCTGCCCTTGGAAAACGGCGAGTCGATCGAACCCGGGATCGCGAAGACCTCGCGTCCCTGCTCGGCGGCGAGCCGTGCGGTGATCAGCGACCCGCTGTTGACCGTCGCCTCGACCACCAGGACGCCACGCGAGAGCCCGCTGATGATGCGGTTGCGCCGCGGGAAATTCGCCGGCAGCGGCGGCGTGCCCAGGGAGAACTCCGACAACAGGCCGCCATCCTCGGCCAGCCGCTTGGCGAGCTCGCGGTTGCCCGGCGGATAGATGCGGTCCAGGCCCGTGCCGACGACCGCGATGCTGCTTGCCGCACCGGAGAGCCCGCCGCGATGCGCTGCCGCGTCGATGCCCAGCGCAAGGCCGCTGACGATCGTCAACCCCGCCGCCGACAACGCCGCGGCGAACGCTTCGGCGTGGTCGACGCCCTGCGGCGTCGCGTTGCGGCTGCCGACGATCGCCAGCGCCGGGCGGTTGAGCAGCTCGCGCCGGCCGACGTAGAAGAATGCGGGCGGCGGATCGGGGAGCGCGAGCAGAGCGGCCGGGTAGGCCGTATCGTCCCATGCGATGAGCGCGCGGCCGGGTGCCGCAAGCCAGGTCAGCGTGCGCTCGAGGAGCTCCACGTCGGGGCCGCGCCGGATGGCGTCGGCGAGTTCGGCCGGCACGAAGCGCGCGAGGCTCGCGCGCGCCGCGCCGCGTACTTCGACCGGCCCCCCGAAGGCTTTCAGCAGCGCGAAGAGCGCGCGCGTGCCCAAACCCGGGACGAGTTGCAGCGACGCCCAAGCCTCGACGCGGGCGTCGACGTCCATCGGGAGACGGGCGCTAGGGTTTGCGCACGACGTCGCCGACGACGATCGGCTCGGTCGTGTTGAGCACGATCGCGTAGGACAGCTTGTCGAACACCCGGAAGACGAACAGCAGGCCGGAGCGCTCGGGCGGCAGGTTCAAATAGCGCGTCGGCGGCACGATCGCCCGGGTCTGCTCGACAAGCTTGGAGATGACGTCCGGACCCTCGTACGGACGCGGATCGGCGATGACCGGCGCGGGATGATAGATCGCCAGCACGTGCCCAACCTCGACGCCGTCGCGAGTTCCGCGGTCGAGCGTCACGAGATAGCCGCGGCCGGTCTCGGAGGAGTCGTTGGCTAGCGCGATGATGCGGCCGTCGACCGCCCGGTCCGGCGCGTGCGGCACGTAGTTGACCAGCTCCTCGCGGGGCGCGGGTACGACCAGGTCGCCGAACAGGATCTCCTCGCGCGCGGAAGTGATCCGCAGCGTGCTCACTTCGCCGAAGCGCTCGACGTTCGCAGTGCCGAGGAAGCGCATTTCATTGCCGAGCAGCTCGTTGCTATCGAACGAGCGCAGGACCCTGCCGGGCCGGTAGATCATCCATTCGGTGCCGGACTTCTCGTCGACGTTCATCGCGTAGACAGCGTCGCCCGCGCCGCGGACGACGCGTGAATCGCGCGCGGCGACGATCTTGCCCGCGCCCGGCAGCCCGTCGGGGCCGACGATCATCGGCCGGCTCAGATACGGTTCGATGTCGCCTGGCGGGATGCTCGGGATCGCGTCGGCCGCGAGCGGCGCGACACGAATCGTGGGCGACAGGCGGTTGGCGTTGGAGCCGGCGGCGCGCTCGAGCGTGAGCCGCGGCGCTCCGTCGCTGCGATCGAAGACGATGACGTCGCCCGGATAGATCCAGTGCGGATTCTTGATCTGGTCGCGGTTCATGCGCCAGAGGTCGGGCCAGCGCCAAGGCTGCTTCAGGAACCGGGCGGCGATGCCCCACAGGGTGTCGCCCTTCTGGACGGTGTAGCGGTCGGGAGGGTTGTCCTGGAGCTGGATTTCCTGCGCTTGCAGGATGCCGGACGCGAGTAGAAGCGGCAGCAGGCAGGCCGAAAGCAGCGATGACGCTGTGATAGACTTCGCGCGCATGATGCCTCTCCGGAACGGAAGGTTCATCGGGACCTTGCTAACGTCCTAAACCGCCGCAAAATAAGGGTTTAGGCGTGATTCTGCATCTCGAATATCCATTTTGCAAGCTATTATGATCTTGGACATTCTCGAATACCCCGACCGGCGACTCCGGAAGGTTGCCGCGCCCGTCCCGGTCGTGACGGCGGACATCCGGAAACTGGTCCGCGACATGGCCGACACGATGCACGCCGCGCCAGGCGTGGGCCTCGCGGCCACACAGGTCGACGTGCACAAGCGCATCATCGTGATCGACATCAGCCCCGGGCGCGACGAACTCAAGGTCTTCATCAACCCAGAGCTCCTCGCCGCCGAAGGCGAGTCGGATTGCGAAGAGGGCTGCCTGTCGGTGCCAGGCTATTACGACAAGGTCCGGCGGGCGGCGCGGATCACTGTGCGCGCGCAGGACGAGCGCGGCGAGCCCTTCGAGCTTTCGACCGACGGGATGCTCGCCGTCTGCGTGCAACATGAGATGGATCACCTGCTCGGCAAGGTCTTCGTCGACTATCTGTCGCCGCTCAAGCGCGCGCGGCTCGCGATGAAGATGAGGAAGAAGCAGCGGATCGCGGGCTGAATTCGGGCGCCCCGATGCGCATCGGGTTCGCCGGGACGCCCGTTTTCGCCGCGACGGCGTTGGAGTCGATCCTGGCCGCGAGGCTCTCCGTCGCCCTCGTG
>JBGPYP010000221.1:0-4406 GCA_041493285.1 Casimicrobiaceae bacterium | reverse complement strand
CTCGCCCGAGTCGCAGAGGCGACGGGCGACTTCATCGCGCCAGGTGCAAATGCCGACATGCTAGACGGGTCAGCGAAGTGGCGGTTCATCGCAACGCGAGCGGCGGGCGATCACGTGGACGCGGGCGACGTGCTGGGCACCGTTGAGGAGCGCGCCGGTATCTCACATCGCATACTCGTGCCGCCGGGCCGGTCAGGAATACTGGGCGCGCTCGCCAGTGGCGAGTTCACGGTGAGCGAGTCCATCGGCGCGTTGCAGGACGGCACACCGCTCTTTCTCGCCCATCGCTGGCCCGTTCGCGTGCCCCGGCCCACTGCGGACCGGCTCCCCACGACGCGCCCGTTTGTCACTGGACAGCGTGTGTTCGACCTCTTCTTTCCGGTCGCCGAGGGTGGCAACGCCGCGGTGCCGGGGGGCTTCGGCACTGGGAAAACGATCATCGAACAGTCGCTCGCCAAGTTTGCGGACGCAGATATCGTCGTCTACGTCGGTTGCGGCGAGCGGGGCAATGAAATGGCCGACGTTTTGACAGAGTTCCCGGAACTCATCGACCCGCGCACAGGTCGGCCGATCATGGATCGCGCTGTGCTGGTCGTGAACACGTCGAATATGCCGGTGGCGGCCCGCGAAGCATCTATCTACCTCGGCGCGACGATCGCCGAGTACTTCCGCGACCAGGGCAATCGCGTGGCGCTCATGATCGACTCGACGTCGCGGTGGGCCGAGGCGCTGCGCGAAATGGCTGCGCGGTTGCAGGAGATGCCGGGCGAAGAGGGATATCCGACGTACCTCGCCAGCCGGCTCGGGCAATTCTTCGAGCGCGCCGGGCGCGTGCGTGCGCTGGGCGCCCCGGAGCGCGAAGGCACCGTCACAATCATCGGTGCCATCTCACCGCCCGGCGGCGATTTTTCGGAACCGGTCACTCAAGCCTCGCTGCGTGTCGCGGGCGCGATGTGGGCGCTCGACGCGTCACTCGCTCACCAGCGGCATTTTCCGGCGGTAGACTGGGACACGAGCTTTTCGCTCTATGCCGATCAGGTGACGCCGTGGTTCGCCGAGCATGGCGGCGCGGACTGGGCAGCGACGCGCGCGGCACTCCTCGCGTTGCTGCAGAAGGAGCGCGAGCTGCGCGACATCTCGAGCCTCGTTGGACCCGAAGCGCTGGAAGACCGCGACCATCTCACCATGGACGTCGCCGCCATCATCCGCGAAGGAGTCCTCCGGCAGAGCGCGTATCATCCACACGACGCGGTGTGTGCGCCGTCCAAGACTTACGCGCTCGGGACGGCGGCACTCTCGCTGCTCAAGGCCGGCGAAGCGGCGCTCGCGGCGGGGACGCCTTTCGCAGAGCTTGACCTCGTGCCGGCACAGCGGGCGATCGCCGCGTTGCGTGACGCCGGTGAAGCCGATGTGCCGATGCGTGTCGAATCGGTGCGACGGGCCGCTGCGGCACTCGCCGTACTTCGCGCGAAGCCTGTGGTGACCGCATGAGTTTCGTTCCCGAACGCACGCACCGCGGAGCAGCCGCGGCGGCGGGACCACTGCTCTTTCTGGAGCACACGCCGCGAGTCGCGCTGGGTGAATGGGTGGTCGTGCGGGTTCGTGACCAGCCCGAACGCCGGGGACAGGTGATCGATGCCGGCGCGCAGACCACCGTCGTGCAGCTGCTAGACGATTCCGTCGGGCTCGCTCCCGATCGCGCCGAGGTCGTGCTCACGGGTGACGTCGCCACGGCGGTGGTCGGGCGTGAGTTGCTCGGCCGGTCATTCGACGGCCACGGCGCTGCCGGGGACCAGCTTCCCGCGCCGGTGGGCGAGGCGATCCGTCCGATCAATGGCGCGCCGATCAATCCCGTCCGTCGCGACCGGCCCCACGATTTCATCGAGACCGGGATCAGCGCGATCGACGCGATGAATACGCTGGTGCGGGGACAGAAGCTCCCCGTCTTCAGCGGACCCGGCCTGCCGGGACTCGAATTGGCGGCGCGAATCGTCGAATGGGCACGCGCGCCGCATGGCGAACCATTCGCCGTTGTGTTCGCGGGCGTCGGGATTACCGCGCGCGAGACGCGCGAGTTCGTCGATCGGGTGCGTGAGAGCGGGGCGATGCCGCGCACGGTGCTCTACCTGAACGAGGCCGCGCATCCAGCCGTGGAGCGCATCATGGCGCCGCGGCTCGCGCTCACCACGGCCGAGCACCTGGCGTTCGATTGCGACATGCATGTCCTCGTGGTCATCGCCGACATGACCCACTACTGCGAAGCCCTGCGGGAGATTGCCACTGCGCGCGAGGAGATCCCGGGTCGTCGCGGTTACCCGGGATACATGTACACTGACCTCGCGTCGATCTACGAACGCGCGGGAATAGTGCGCCGCAAGCAGGGTTCCATCACGCAGATCCCCATCCTCACCATGCCCGACGACGACGTGACGCACCCGATCCCCGATCTCACGGGCTACATCACGGAAGGCCAGATCGTGCTGAGCCGCGAGCTGCACCGTCGCGGCATCTGGCCGCCGATCGACGTGCTCCCGTCGCTCTCCCGCCTGATGAGCAGCGGGATCGGCAAGGACCACACGCGCCCTGAGCACCGCGAGTGGAGCGATCAGCTCTACGCCATCTACGCCCGCGGTCGCGAAGCCCGTACCATGGCGGCGATCGTCGGTGAGTCGGGGCTCCCCGCCGCGGATCGTCGGGCGCTCGCTTTCAGCGACGCATTCGAGCGCGATTTCATCGCCCAACCGGCGGGCCGGCGGGCGCTCGACGAAACGTTCGACATCGGCTGGCGCCTGCTTGAAACGCTCCCCCGCGGCGACCTGCTCCGCATTGCGGACGCCACATGGGAGACGCGTGATGACGTTCGCCCTGCGGCCGACGTCTCTCCCCCAGCCCCGGCACCCGGCTGATGGTTGCCCGGCGACTTGCCCCGACGCGCATCAACTTGCTGCACGCGCGGCGCGACCTGGCGCGCGTCACGCGGGGCGTTGCCCTCACGCGCCGCAAGCGCGAGGCACTCGTCGCCGAGCTCGTCAAGCTGGCGCGTCCGGCGATGGACAGTCGCGCACGCATCGGTCTCGCGGTGACGCGTGCGACGGAATCCCTTGCCGACGCGCTCGCGCAGCATGGCGCCGCGGGCCTCACCGCTATGGCCTGGCCACTCCGCGAGCCCTCCGTGGAGCTACGCGCCGCGCAGGTGTGGGGACTTGCGGTGAGCGATGTCGTGGACCGCACGCCCATAGCGCGCACGCTCGACGCGCGGGGGCTGGCCCCCGGTGCGATCGGCCCAACGGTGGCCGACACCGTGGCGCGATTCGAGCAGCTCGGGGATCTGCTCGTGGACGCGGCACCGCGCGAGCAGCGAGTGCGGCGGTTGAGCGAGGCGGTCCAGGGAACCACGCGGCGCCTCATGACCCTCGAGCACCGTGTGGCGCCCGGGCTCATCGCCCAGATCAACGCCGTGCGCCAGCAGCTCGAGGAACGGGAGCGGGAGGAGCACCTTCGGCTGCGCCGGGTGACGCGAGCGCGACAGCGCTAGTCCGCATCAACGTTTTCGCGCCAGCTCAAGGGCGGCGCTAATGTCGGCGGCGTGGTCGGTGTATTCCGGAAGATTGCGCGCTTTCTCGGCCGGTTCCGCCGCGAGTAGTTGTCGCAGAAACTTCTTGCTCGCGGCCACGTCGCCGCGCGCATCCGCCGCCCGCGCCGCGAGCGCAAGGCCAAGCAGGTGGGTCGGCTGCTGCGCGAGGATCGTGTCACCCTGCGCCCTTGCTCTCGAAACGTCGCCGCTCACGAGCGCGACCAGGCCCACGTCATAGCGCTGATGAGCGTTGAGCGGCGCAAGTGCCTCGAGCGCGCTCAGCGCCATCGGCCCGAAGAACGCGGCGCTGTCCGCTTTTCCCTCGCTCGAAAGACGCATGACCCGATTGAACAGGCGATCGGCACGTTCCTCCGGCGACATCGATGAAATGTCCGGCGCTTGCGCCGTACCAGCGCCGAGCGGTACGCGTTGTCCCGAGTCGACGCCGCTCCCGCGCGAACCGAGCTGAATCACCGAGAGCACGACCAGAGCGACGACGGCGAGAGCCGGCACGCCCCACCGCAACACGTTCGACCCTGGAGCCGATGGCATGCGCGAAGGACGCCCGTGGATCGATGAACCGCAGTTGTGGCAGAACTGCGCGTTCGCGTTGAGTTTCGTTCCGCAATCGCTGCAGAATCGTGGATGCGCCGCTGGAGTATTCGTTGCCATGGTGTCGAGGAGTAAACGGCCAATGGGCGGGTTGGTGTGTGGCGGGTGTGCAGTCGGCTAGTGTGTGGTTGCCTCCGGCGCCGTCCATCGCCGAACGAGGAACGCGACGAGCGCCAATCCTCCGACGACGAGGAGAACCGGGATAACATAGAGCAGAACG
>JBGPYP010000176.1:0-5599 GCA_041493285.1 Casimicrobiaceae bacterium | reverse complement strand
GATCGCAGCGCGGCCGCGTCAGAGCTGGCGCACCGCGAACCCTCGCCTGCGCAAGAGCTCGACGATCCCGTCCTGACCGACGAGATGCAGCGCGCCGACCGCTACGAAGCTCGTGGTTCCGGAGCGCGCGATCGCCGCGATCTTTTCGGCCATGGTCCGGTTGCGGTCGTCGATCAGGCGCGGCAACACGTTGCGGGCGAAGGTCGTCGCCTCGGATTTCTCCCGCATCAGCTCGAGTTCGAGGCCGCGCGCATCGGCATGCGCCCACGCGTCGACCAGCGTGTCCAGCTGCGCGGCCATCCGGGGCTCGTCGAGCGCGATCAGATCGTCGGGTGCGGCGCAGCGGACGCGGGAGTTACCGGAGTCGAGAGTTGGACCGGCGCGGCGCGGACGCGATTCGTGTAACCGCGGCGTAATGCGACGGACTGCGGTGCGCGCTGGTCGCTAGCGCCGCACTCTATGTACCAAGCCACCGAGAAGGGTTGTCGCTGGCGAACCCCAGGCATCAGGGTTAGTGCACGCTATCGGCGTAGGCCCTGCGGGCACTGGTAGGCCGTACTGGACTTGAACCAGTGACCAACGGATTAAAAGTCCGCTGCTCTACCATCTGAGCTAACGGCCCGCCGAAGCGCGGAAATTATAGCCAATTGGGCGAACCCGCGCAAAAAAACGCGGGTCAGCGCAGTGCCGGCGGCCTCCTTGGTCGCTCCTCGCAACACGTTCCGTGGTATGTCGGCCGCTGCGTCGACTCGCCACGCGCGATCCCCGCTCGCTACGCGTGGGGCGACCGGCGAGGTGGAGCGAGGCTCCGCGAGCGCAGCGAGTGGAGGCGACCCGAGCCGGTCGCAAGGACCGACAACGCCACACGGACGCATTCACGCGACCATCGCGGAGGCCCCTCGCCGCGGGCTCGCGCCGCTAATTCAGATCGCGCGTGAAGACGCCGGGCAGCGACATGAATTCGATGCCCTCGTCGCGTAGCGCGTCGGCTTCCTCGTGCGTGGCCTGTCCACGGATTCCGCGCTTGGGCGCTTCGTCGTAGTGGATCTTGCGCGCTTCTTCCGGAAACGCGCGGCCGACGTTCTCGGTGTCGGCGACCAGGCGGCGGAGGAGCTTGAGCACCTCTCCATCGCCGCCTGCGACCGCCACGTCCTTGCGCTCGGCGGCGGGCGCCGGCGTCTCCGGTGCCGGTGCGGCTGCACGGCCGACTTGGATGTTCGCCGAGGGCCGGCGCTCGATCGCCGCGTCGTCGCACAGCGGGCAGCGGATGAGCGAATCGTCGCGCTGCCGCGCGAAATCCTCCGCGGAGCCGAACCAGCCCTCGAACCGATGTTGCCGTGCGCAAATAAGGTCGTAAACGATCATGAGTGCGGCGACGCCGTCATCCAGCACGCCAGTATTGGTACTTCAGGGCGGCAACGCAACCCCCGACAATCGCTGCCAGGGCGATAAACGAGCCAATCGCCAGGGTCGAGATGCCGGTCAAACCCTGGCCGACGGTACAGCCGAGCGCAGCCACGCCTCCAAATCCCATTAACACGCCGCCGACGATATGGTTGACCAGATCCTCGACCGATGAAAACCCTTCCCAGCGAAAGCGCCGCGTCGAGAGCGCCATCGCGGCCGATCCGGCCGCCATCCCCAGCACGCCGGCGATGCCGAAGGTGACGATGCGCGACTGATCGCTCCAAAGCAGCAGCAGTTCGAGGGTATAGGCAACCGGCGCCACGAAACTGTACGACTCCGGTCTTCCCGAGTTGGTGGCGACGAACGCCTCTTCCAAGGTCCGCGGATCCTCGGCGAGGTGGCCGAGATGCCCCGTGACATACCAGCCGCCGACGATGACCGCGCCGATGACGAGCCCGCCGGCGATCATCGCCCGGCTCTCCCGGAAGTCGCGGGCCGAGAGCGCGAAGGTCGCGACCGCCGCGGCGATCGCGAGCGAGAGCGCTAGCTTGACCGAGCCGCCGCCGGCGAGCGCGTTCACCACACTCGGGAGGTCGGAGTGCGCGGCGCCGAATGCGCTCGTGTCCAGGCGCAAGCTGTCGAGCGTGTTCACGCGCCACACCGCGAAGAGCCCCTTCAACGTCATGTACGCCGAGATGGCAAGCACGATCAGCACCACCACCGATTTCAGATTGCCGGCTCCGACACGGATCAGCATCTTGCTGCCGCAACCCGACGCGAGCGTCATACCGAAACCGAACAGGAAGCCGCCGACCAGGTGCGACGCCCAGGCCACGCGCGGCGCGGTGTAGATCGACTTGCCGAGATCGGCCAGCCCGGTCGCCTCGAGCCAGGTGGCGCCGGCGATAGCGACCGCGATCGCGAGCAGCCACATTCGCATCCGCCGCCAGTCGCCGCTCACGACGAGATCGGTCACCGCGCCCATGGTGCAGAAGTCGACGCGGTTCGCGACCGCGCCAAACACTGCGGCGAGCCCGAAAGCACTCCAGGCGACGAGCGCGGGTAGGTGTTGGAGGTCCTGCATGGTCGCCGTTTCGCTTCCTGCGCCGTCTTCTGCGCAGGGTGATTGAATTATCGCATGCAGCCGTTTTCCGGCGCCGCAACCCCGAAGCGACGCGGTCGCCGTTTACAGTCCAAGCCGCACACCTCGAGTCGCGGCCGGTAGGACCAGACACAGGGACCAGACACCAGACACCAGGAGCACACCATGGGGCAATACTGGAAATTATTGTACGTCGGCGCAACGCTCGCGGTGCTCGGCGCGACGGCCGGCGGCGACGCCGCGGCGCACGGCATCCCGCCGCAGACCCAAACCACGGTCGAGATCGTCGATCGCACCGAAGGCCGCGTGCTTCCGATCTACTGGCACGGCGGCCGGCGCTACGTCGTCGGCAAGCCCGGCAACGAATACGCGATCCGCGTGCGCAACGGCGGCACGGGGCGCGTCCTCGCGGTGATGAGCGTCGACGGCGTCAACGCGATCACGGGCGACACCGCCTCCCCGCAGCAGTCAGGCTACGTGCTCTCGCCCTACGAGAGCGCCGAGATCGCCGGTTGGCGCACGAGCCTGTCGCGCACCGCGGCGTTCTACTTCACCTCGCTCCCCGATTCGTACGCGGCGCGGACCGGCCGCCCCGACAACGTCGGTGTGATCGGTGTGGCCGTATTCGGCGAACGCCCGCGACCGATCGCGCTCGGCGATCTTCGCCGCAAGGACCCGGCACGAGACGAGGCCAAGACCGCGCAGGCCCCCGCGTCGCCGGCGGCATCGGCCCGAGGCGAATCTGCGGCGCCCGCCGCGCGCGAGCAGCAATCGCGGCTGGGAACGGGATACGGCCGCGGCGAAACCTCGTACGCGAGCTACACGCAATTCGAGCGCGCGACCGATGTGCCGGCGGAAACGATCGCGATTTACTACGACTCGTACGAGAATCTGCTCGCGCAGAGTGTGCCGGTCGCGCCGCCGGCGCTCGCGCGGTTCCGGCCCAACCCCTTTCCCGACGCCGGACGCTTCGTTCCCGATCCGAGGGCGCAATAACGAGTTAGGGAGCCTCTGAACAGGCTCCACATGAGCCGCGTTTCTGGCGCAATGGCCTCAGATGCTAGGCCTCATTGGCCAACTGCGGGCGCAGCGAATAGTTCATCCTATTCGCAAGCCGCGCAACAACGCAGATGAGGCTCTGCGCGGAAACCCGAAGGGACGGGGCTCATTTGCCAACTGCGCGGGCGATCTGCTTTGTCGCGCCGCTCGCCCATGGGGCATGCCATGGGCGTCGCGTCTCTTCGCGCATCTCATTCCGGAAAGCCTCCGTCGCGATCACGCGGGGCCTATTCAGAGGCTCCTTAGCCGCCGCTTGCCACCGCATGGCCCGCCTCGCATACTGGGTGGGCCATGCCCGCTCCCGCCGCGAAGAGCGACGAAGCCTTGATGCTCGCGTACGCCGCCGGCGATGCCGCGGCCTTCGATGCGCTCTACGCCCGGCACAAGGGCGGCGTGTACCGCTATCTGCTGCGGCAGTGCCGGCAGGGTGGGGTCGCCGACGAGCTCTTCCAGGACGTGTGGATGAATCTGATCCGGGCTCGTGTGAGCTACGCGCCCACGGCCAAGTTCACGACGTGGCTCTACCGGCTCGCGCATAACCGTTTGATCGACCACTACCGCGCGAGCGGGCACCTCACGCTGGTCTCCGCCGACGACGAAGCGCACGAGGACCTGGTCGCGGCGATCCCTGCCGCGCGTGGCGACGAACCGCAGTCGCGCGCCGAAAACCGCGAACTAAGCGAGCGCTTGCGCGCGGCGGTCGCCACGCTTCCGCCCGCGCAGCGCGAGGCGTTCCTGCTGCAACAGGAAGGCGGGTTGTCGCTCTCCGAGATCGCGGAGCTCACCGGTGTGGGCGTCGAAACGGTCAAGAGCCGGCTGCGCTACGCGGTCGGCAAACTGCGCGGCGAGCTGCGCGGCGAACTGCGCGATCTGGACGCCGGATTGCGCGAGGAACTTGGATGAACGAGATCGAGCGCGATCGCGAAGTCGACGCGGCGTGGAGCGCGGCGAGCCGCGAGGAGCCGCCGCCAGCGCTCGATGCCGCGATTCGCGCGCAAGCGCGGCGCGCGGTCGGCGCCGCGCCCGGCGGCGCGCGCAACAAGCACTGGTGGTACCCGCTCGCTGCCGCCGCGACGGTCGCCGCGCTCGCAATCGGGATCGCCCAGTTGACGCCGCCGGAGCAGGTCGCACCGACCGTCGTCGCCGAACAATCTGCGGCGCCGCGCGAAGCGCAGAACGAAGTCGCGCGCCAATCGGCGCGCGCCGATGCACAGCTCGCCGCGCCGCCACCGGCGGCGCCCGCTGCGCCGATGGTGCCCGCCACGACAATACAGAGGGCGCCGGCGAAGGCAACCCGCGACGCAGGCGTCGCGGGGGGCGCGATCGAGCGCGAGCGCGCAGCAGCGCCGGAGGCGAAAGAGGAAGCGCCCGCGCGCGCGAAGCTCGCGGCGCCGGAGTCTTCGAAGCCGGACGCGACCGCTGCTGCAACGGCCGGTGGCGTCGCGGCGCCGTCGCCTGCGCCGCCGCGCAGCGAGCCGTTCCCTGCGACCAGCCCGCCGACCGATGCGCGCCGCGACGTCTACGCCGAAGCGCCGAAGCCCGCGGCCAACACGTCCGCCGGCGCCCCAGAGGCGCAGGCTTCGCGTCGCAGCATCGGGGCGGCACAGGTCGAGAGCCGGCTCGCGGCTGCGAAAGTCGCGAACGTCGACGAAGCGAAGGCGAAGGATGCCGGCGCGCGGAGCGTCGAGGATTGGATCAAGCGTATCCGGGAGTTGAAGAACGAAGGCCGTCTCGACGACGCAGCGAAGGAACTGGCGGCGTTTCGCGCCGCATTCGGTGAGCGCGCCGACGCGCTCCTGCCGCCGGACCTGCGCGCGTGGACTCCCGCAGGCGCGACGCCCGCCTCGAAGTGATCACGCCGCCGCGGTCACCGCCGACGCCCCCGCGTACGCCGGCTGCGGTTGCGTGAAGTACGCGTGTAGGATGTGATAGGCCATGAGGTAGTTCTTCTGCTGGAAGCTCGCGTGCGAGACGCCGGCCATGATCGAGAACTGCTTGTCCGGATTGGGCAGCCGCTTGAAGAACTCGATC
>JBGPYP010000288.1:0-3516 GCA_041493285.1 Casimicrobiaceae bacterium | reverse complement strand
GCGCGATCGACGTCACGCCCCACGTCAATCCAGTGACATTGCGCGCCACTTGCTCCCGGAGCTCGTCGGAACGGTCACTACCCGAGTGTGATCCAAGCCTCATTGCGGGCGTTGGCGGCCGATTCTGCGCCGCCGGGCCGCTCGTGCTGCCCCAGCCGTCGATCTGGTACGACCTTTGCGTATGCCACGGCAGGAGTCGAAATACGGCCCGAATAGCAAAAGCGACGAGTTGTACTGCACGACCCAAGCTGCAAACGGAGCCTGCAATGGAAATGACAATCCACGCCGCGGAAACCGGTCTCGCACCCAATCGCTTCGTGTCCGAAGTCGAGGAATTTCGCGAGACGATCGCCGATCCGTCTCTTACTCTGGACCAGAAGAAGCGCGCTTACGGTCTCATCGTCAAACATGCGGCGTTGCTCGATCCGGAGGATGCGGGCTTCTGGCGTGCCGGCGTCGCGCTCAAAGGTGCGCTGTGCGCCTGGCTCGATTTCCAACCGCCGCTGGAACACTAGCGAGCATTCGTCCGTCCGCAGCAAGCCACTGCCAATCTCTGCGGCCGCGAGCCCCCCCGCGGGGAAAAATCAGGAAGGAATCTGCCGCCGGCTTGAATATCGTTAGGAGCCTGTCGGTCTTGCTCTCACGTCTGCGACAGTAAGCCCGACAGGCTCCTAGCCCGCACCGAGCAGTTCGGGCTTGAGCGGCGCGCGTCGTTCCAGCGCGCTCACGTGCACCGGAAATTCGCCGAGCTTGCGGTCGAGAAAGTAATTGCGCAGCGTCCGCGTGATGGTGCGAAAGGCCAGCTCGTTCCAAGGGATCGCGGCCTCGTCGAACAGCCGCACCTCGAGGCTCTCCGGCCCGGGGCCGAATCCGAGGTCGAGCAGGCGGGCGCGGAACATGACGTAGAGCTGGTTGATCTGCGGCAAGCTGATGACCGTGTACAGCGCTCCGACCTCGATCCGTGCGCGCGCCTCCTCGGCGGTTTCACGCTCGGCGCCCGCCACGATCGTCTCGCCGTTCTCCAGGAACCCGGCAGGCAGCGTCCACAGCCCGTGCCGTGGCTCGATCGCGCGCTTGCAAAGCAGCACCTGCCCCTCCCACTCCGGCAGGCAGCCGACGACCACTTTCGGATTCTGGTAGTGGATCGTGCCGCAATTCAAGCACACGTAACGCGGCAGCGTATCACCGTCGGGAACGCGGTGCTCGAGCGCGGCGGAGCCGCAGTGGCTGCAGAATTTCATGCTGCCCGACCGGTAGAACCTATACCTTGATGAAATGCTCCCGATAATGCTTGAGCTCGTCGATCGACTCGTAGATGTCGGCGAGCGCCTCGTGCTTGCCCTGCTTGACCCAGCCCTTGGCGATGTCGGGCCGCCAACGCCGACATAACTCTTTCAACGTCGATACGTCGAGGTTGCGATAGTGAAAATAATCCTCCAGCGCCGGCATCCAGCGGGCGAGGAAGCGTCGGTCCTGGCAGATCGAATTGCCACACATGGGCGATACGCGCGGCGGCACGTGCTCGCGCAGGAACGCGAGCATCTGCTGCTCGGCGGCCGCCTCGTCGAGTGTCGAGGCTCTGACTTTCCCGGTGAGGCTGGTCCGCGCGTGCGTCGACTGGTTCCACGAATCCATCCCGGCGAGCGTCACGTCGTCCTGATGCACGACCAGCACCGGCGCCTCAGCGATCGTGGTCAGCGCGCCGTCGGTGACGACCAGCGCGATCTCGATGATCCGATCGGTCTCGGGCTTGAGCCCGGTCATCTCCATGTCGATCCAGATCAGATGGTTGGCGTCCTGGGGCATGGGAGCTGGCGTAGAATGATGGTGTGGTTCCGAGCTCGTATTCTCGCATACCGATCCGCTTCGCCGCATCGATTCGCATCGGCCTCGCAGCAGCTCGCCGTTGATCCATGGCCCAAGGGCTCTTCACCGCGGTGTTCGTCGCCGCACTCGTGATCTCGGTCGGCGTCCAGCTCTGGCTCGCGCGTCGGCAGGTCCGGCACGTGCTCGTGCACCGCACCGCTGTGCCGGCGCATTTCGCTGACCGCGTCGCGCTGGCGGCGCATCAGAAAGCCGCCGACTACACCGCGGCGCGCACACGGCTGGGCGTGGTCGAGTTGCTGCTCGATACGGTCGTCCTGCTGGTATTGACGCTCGGTGGTGGCCTGGCACTCATCGCGGGCGCAATGGCCTCAACACCGCTCGCGGCACTGGCGCAGGACATCGCGCTCATCGTCGCCGTGGCGGTGGTCGCGGGCGTCGTCGCCCTGCCGCTGGCGTGGTACCGGACGTTCGTGGTCGAGCAGCGCTTCGGCTTCAACCGGACGACGCTCTCGCTGTGGATCGCCGACGTCCTCAAGGGCGCAGTAATCGCGGCCGCACTCGGCGTACCGCTGGTAACGCTTGTGCTGTGGCTGATGGCGCGGGCGGGCGCTCTGTGGTGGCTCTACGCGTGGCTGGCGTGGGTCGCCTTTCAGGTACTGGTGCTGGCGCTCTACCCGACCGTGATCGCGCCGCTGTTCAACAAGTTCGAACCGCTCGCCGACGCAGGCGTGAAGGAGCGCGTCGAGCGCCTGCTCGTGCGCTGCGGTTTCCGCGCGAAAGGGCTGTACGTGATGGACGGCTCGAGACGCTCCGCACACGGCAACGCGTATTTCACCGGTTTCGGCGCAGCGCGGCGGATCGTGTTCTTCGATACGTTGCTCTCACGCTTAGCACCCGACGAGATCGAGGCGGTGCTCGCGCACGAGCTCGGACACTTCAAGCTCAAGCATGTGATCAAACGCACGGTCTGGTTCGCCGCGGCAAGCCTCGCGCTGCTGGCGCTCTTAGGCTGGCTGGTCGGCGAGCCGTGGTTCTACGCCGGCCTGGGCGTTCCCGGACCCGCGCCGCGCTATGGCGCCGCGCTGGTCCTGTTCATGCTCGCGCTGCCCGCATTCACGTTCATCGCCTCGCCGCTCGCCGCGATGTACTCGCGGCGGCACGAGTTCGAAGCCGATCAGTACGCGGCGCGCAATGCCTCCGCGCCTGCGCTCGTCGCCGCGCTGGTCAAGCTCTACGAGGACAACGCCAGCACGCTGACGCCGGACCCGCTGCATTCGGCGTTCTACGATTCGCATCCACCCGCTGCGGCGCGAATCGCGCGGCTGGAACTTGCCGCAGCGTAAGACAATCCGAGATCGAGATCGCCATGAACGCCGACCTTGCCGCACTGTCCGCGCGCGACTGCCGTCCCGGCGCGCCACGCCTGTCGCCCGATAAACTGAAGGAGCGGCAGAAGACTCTGCCGGGCTGGGAGTACGCCGACAACCGGCTGACCAAGATCTTCAGCTTTGGCAATTACTACGAGACGATCGCCTTCGTGAACGCGGTGGCGTACGTCGCCCACCGCCAGGATCACCACCCCGACCTGTCGGTGCATTACAACCGCGTCGTCGTTCACTACTCGACGCACGACGCCGGCGGCGTCACGCTCAACGATTGCATCTGCGCGGCGAAGGTCGAGGCGCTGGG
>JBGPYP010000261.1:0-3912 GCA_041493285.1 Casimicrobiaceae bacterium | reverse complement strand
CGCGCAACAACGTAGATGAGGCCATTGCGCCGAAACCCGAAGGGACGGGGCTCAGTTGCCAACTGGCGGGCGATCTGCCGTCGCGCCGCTGGCGCATGGGGCCTGCGATGGGCTTCGCGTCGCCTCAGTTGGCAAATGAGGCAGCTCATCCCGGAGAGCCTCCGTCGCGGCCGTGCCGGGCCCCCTCAGAGGCTCCTTAGCACGCCCAAGGCGCTGCGAATGCGGTACGGGCCGCGTGTGTTTTATCCGTCCGTGTCGCCTGGGCGTTCGTCCGCAGCGACGGACTGAGGTCATTCCCATGCGCTGGCTGCTGCTCGCGTTCGCGCTCGGGGTGCTGGCACTGCAGCAGCAGGCGGAGCTGCCGGCCGCGGCGCGCGTTGCGTGGGTGGCGCTCCCGCTCGCGATCGTGCTCCTTGCGCTGATCGCCTCGCGCTACGCCAGTGCCTGGCGAAGCCGTGCCGCGTATTACACGACGCTCTTCTCCGCCGCGGTTGCGGTTGGGCTCGGCGGCTTCTATTACGCCGCGTGGCGTGCGGAGACCCGCCTCACGGACGAGCTCCCCGCTGCGTGGGAAGGGCGCGACATCGATCTCGTCGGCGTCATCGACGAGCTGCCGCAAGTCGCTGCGCGCGGTACCCGCTTCGCGCTCGCGGTCGAGCGAGTCGTGACACCTGGCGCGGTCGTGCCGTCGCGGCTCTCGCTCGGCTGGTATGGCTCGTGGCGCGGCGATCAGGCGGGCGCCGACGTTCCGGTGTTGCACGCCGGCGAGCGCTGGAGCCTCACCGTGCGGCTCAAGCGCCCGCACGGCACCGTCAACCCGCACGGCTTCGACGTCGAGGCGTGGCTGCTCGAGAACGAGTTCCGTGCGACCGGCTACGTTCGCGACAACGAGGGCCATCGGCGCCTCGCCGCGTTCGTGGGAAGACCTGGCGACTACGTTGCGCGATTGCGCGAGGCGATTCGCGAGCGCATCCTCACCGCGCTCGACGATCGGCCGTATGCCGGCGTGATCGCGGCGCTGGCGATCGGCGACGAGCGCGCGATCCCCAACGAGCAGTGGCGGATTTTCAATCGCACCGGCATCGGTCACCTGATCAGCATCTCCGGGCTGCACGTCACGTTCTTCGCCACGCTGATCGGTGCGGTCGCATTCTGGCGGTGGCGGCGCAGTCATCGGCTCACGCTCGCGCTTCCGGCGCGGAAAGCCGCGGCTATCGCCGGCGTCGCCGCCGCGTTCGTCTACGTGCTCCTGGCCGGATTCCAGGTGCCCGCGCAGCGCACGCTGTACATGCTGACGGTGGCCGCGATCGGGCTCTGGCTCGGTCGTCCGGGAACGGCGTCGACGGTCTGGCTGTGGGCGCTGGCGGTCGTGCTCGCGTGGGATCCGTGGGCCATGCTCGCCCCCGGATTCTGGCTGTCCTTCGGCGCGGTCGGGCTCCTCCTTTACACCGGTGTCGGCCGCATCGGCGCAGGCTCGACCTTGGGCACCGCGGCGTGCGCGCAATGGGCGATCACCTTGGGTCTCGTCCCGCTGATGCTGATGCTGTTCCAGCAGATCTCGCTCGTATCCCCGCTTGCCAACGCGGTGGCGATCCCTGTCGTCACGTTCATCGTCGTGCCGTTGACGCTCGCCTCGATCGTCCTGCCCTGGGACGCGCTGCTCCTCGCCGCGCATCAGGTGTTTGCCTGGCTCTCATGGCTGCTCGAACGCTTAAGCGCGCTGCCCGCCGCCGTCTGGCAACAGCACGCACCGCCCGTGTGGGCGGTGGTCGCCGGCGCCATCGGCGTGCTCTGGCTGCTCGCGCCGCGCGGGCTGCCCGGCCGTGCGCTCGGATTCGCGTGGCTGCTGCCGCTGTTCTTGGTCGCGCCGCTGCTGCCGCCGCCCGGCACGTTCCGCGTCACGGTGCTCGACGTGGGACAAGGGCTCGCCGTGCTCGTACAGACGCACGCGCATGCGCTGCTCTACGACACGGGCCCGCGCTTCAACGAGACCGCCGACGCGGGCGACCGCATCATCGCGCCGATGCTGCGCGCAACCGGTGTCGCGCGGCTCGACGGCATGATCGTCAGCCATCAGGACAGCGATCACAGCGGCGGCGCGTTGTCGCTGCTGCAAACGGTGCCGGTCACATGGCTCGCGTCGTCGCTGCCCGCGGACAACGCCATCGTCCGCGCCCGCGCCGAAAGCGGCGAGACCGCTGAGCACTGCAGCGCGGGCCGGCGCTGGCAATGGGACGGTGTCGACTTCGCATTGCTCCACCCGGTCGAGGCGAACTACGTCAATCCGAAGCTCAAAGCCAACGATCTGTCCTGCGTGCTGCGCGTCAGCAATCCGGCGGGTAGCGCCCTTCTCACCGGCGACATCGAGGCGCGCACCGAAGCCGACCTCATTCGCCGCGACGCCGCGGCGCTCCATGCGAACCTGCTGGTCGTTCCACATCACGGCAGCCGCACGTCGTCGACGCCGGCGTTCATTGCCGCGGTCGCGCCCGATGTCGCGGTGTTCACGCCCGGTTACCGCAACCGGTTCGGCCATCCTCGACCCGAGATTGTCGCCCGCTACGCCGACGCCGGCATCCGGACGTATCGCACCGATTACGAGGGTGCGTTGACGTTCGCTTTCGAGTCCGGAGCGACGCTGGCCGCGCACCGGGAACGCGACGTCGATCGTCGCTACTGGCGCGCCGCGCCGCTGCGCGGAGATCTTCCGCCGCTCGATTGACGGCTCGCGTCGTCCTTCGTTACGCTCCCGCTGTGCAGCCGACAAATCCGCGCGTGATCGCGCTCTTTGCTGCGCTCGCGCTCGGCCAGGGCGCGATCGCGCAGGACCCGGCGCACGCGGTGGGGCCGGAATGGAAACTATCGACCGCACTCGGGCCGGCATATCCGCAGGGGAAAGCGGGCGAGATCTGGGCGGCGCTCATTCACGAGCGCTCGGGCGGCCGCCTGAACGCGAAACTCTATCCCGGGGCGACGCTCGCTCAGCGCGACCCCGCGCGAGAGTTCGCCGCCGTTCGCGACGGAACGATCGACCTCGCGGTCGGATCGGCGGCCAGCTGGGCGCCGCAGGTGAAGGAGCTCAATCTGTTCGCGCTGCCGTGGCTGGTGCCCGATCGCGAAGCGCTCGACGCCCTGTTGCGAAGCGAGGTCGCGGGAGCGCTCGAAGAGCGCGTGCGCGTCGCCGGCGCCGAGCCGCTGGCATGGGCGGCCGACGGTTTCCGGGAGCTGGCGACGCGGCGCGCGGTTCACGCGCCCACGGACGTGGCGGGACTGCGCCTGCGCGTCGCGCCGTTGCTGTTGTTGATGGAAACGCTGGTGGCGCTTGGCGCGGCGCCGGCGTCGATGGGCGCCGCCGACGCGCTTGCGGCGACCACCCGCGGCGCGCTCGACGGGGAGACGATCGGCGTCGCGGCGTACGCGACATCGCGACGCTATGCATCCGGGTACACGCACCTGCTGCTGTGGGAGGCGCACGCGGACGCGCTGTTATTCGCGATCAATCGCGGGCGTTGGAACGCCCTGAGCGACGCCGATCGCGAGCTGGTTCGCCAGGCGGCGCGCGATGCGGCAGAACAGGCCGCGGTGTTGTCCCGACGGCTCACTGACATGGCGAGGCTAGCCGAACTGGCTCGGCACGACGTGGTGGTGACGCGGCTCACGCCCGCGGGCAAGGAGCCGTTCCGCGCCGCGTCCAGAGCCGTGTACGACCGGTGGGCCGCAGTCGTCGGCGAGGATCTGGTGCGCGCCGCGGAGGTGCTCGTCGCCGCGCCGCGATGATGCGCATGCTTAGGGAACCTCTGAACAAGTCCCGCACGGTTGCGACGGAGGCTTCCCGGGATGAGCTGCGCGAAGCGAGGCGAAGCGAATGGCTCGACCCCTTCGCAAACGGAGCGACAAAGCAGATCGCCCGCT
>JBGPYP010000270.1:0-3751 GCA_041493285.1 Casimicrobiaceae bacterium | reverse complement strand
GGCGGTTGTCTGGAGATTCTTCTGCACACCGCGCGGGCGAAGCTCAGGTCACGCCAAAGCCGTCCGACGTAGAGCGGATTGCACAACACAGGCTCGATCAGTTGCACCCGCGTCTGCGGCCAGCTCCGGGTGTACAGCGTGATCGCGATGCCGCGTTCGAGCAGCGCTTCGAGCGCCGCCTCGACGAAGCGCTCGGCGCCGCCGTACGGCGTGTAGCGCTGGCGGATGATCGCGAGTCTCATCGCGGCACCTGCGCTTCCGTCTCGGCCAGGACTTCGCGCAGCGCCGCGTGGACGCGCGCGACCGGGAGCGTGGTCAGGCATTCGGAGACCTTGCCGCCGCCGCAGCCGTCATTGCCGCAGGGTCGGCAGGGGTGGTCCGTCGACGCGACGATCCGATGCGGGACTTGCCACGGACCCCACTCGAGATCGCCGCTGGGGCCGAACAGCGCGACCACCGGGGTGCGCACAGCCGCGGCGATATGCATCGGTGCCGAGTCGACGCCGACGAACGCGCGCGCCTCGCGGGTCAGTGCGGCGAGCTCGCGCAAGCCGAGCGCACCGGAGAGGTCCACGACCTGCGCCCGGACGGCTTCCGCGAGCAGGCCGAGTGTCGCCGCGACGAGCTGCCGCTCGCGCGCGTCGGGTGCGCCGGTGACGACGACGCGCCAGCCGTCGCCGACGATCGCCTCGATCAGCGCCGCGTAACGCTCCGCAGTCCACGATTTAAACAGCCAGCGCGTGCCCGGGTGCAACTGGATGAAGCGGCGCGGCTCGAGTCCGTTCTCGGCGATCAGCGCCTTCGCGCGCGCTGCGTCCCGCTCGCCGGGGACGAGCACCAGACCCCGGTCTCCACTCGTCGGTTGCAGGCCGAGGCGCCGCAGCGCATCGAGATTGCATTCGACGGCGTGGCGCGGGCGCCCGCGGGGCAGCCGATAGTAGTGGGTGAAACTCGAGCGCCACAGCCGGTGCGCGCGCGGCAGCTCCCGCGCAACGGCGTAGCGCGGCCGCAAGAGTCGCGTGAGCCACGCGCCGCGCGGGTGCTCGGTCAGGTGCACGACGAGGTCGAAGCGTCGCGAGGAGAGCGCGCGGAGCAGGCCAGTCTCGGCGCGGAGTTGCGACCACACGCCGCGCCGCTTCCAGTCGCGATCGATGGTGTGCAGCCGGGCGATCGCGGGATGGCCCTCGAGCATCGGCGCCGTTTCGCGATAGACGAGCGCGTCGATCTCGGCGCCGGGCAGCGCGCGGCGGAGCACCGTAAACACCGGCGAGGCGAGCAGGACGTCCCCATGATGGCGAAGCTTGGTGACCAGGACGCGACGCACCAGACTCGTGTCGATGGCGTCCGGCGGGGCGTTCAGCATCCGCCCAAGATACCAAAGCGCTTTGTTGCTTACAAACGCGCGTCCCGCCCGCCAGTCAGGGCTTACTCGTCGACGAAGCGGCGTGGTTACTTTGTCTTCACGCGATCGGGTAGAATCGAGCCCATCGAGCCGACACCTGCCGCGACCCCTCGCCGCCATGCCCCTAGAGGCCGCCTCCGCCGCGCTCAAAGCGCAGATCCTGGCCGAGGCGCTGCCCTACATCCAGCGCTTCCACGACAAGGCGATCGTCATCAAGTACGGCGGCAACGCAATGACCGAGGCGGCGCTCAAGGCCGGCTTCGCACGCGACGTCGTGATGCTGAAGCTCGTCGGGATGAACCCGATCATCGTGCACGGCGGCGGCCCGCAGATCGGCGACCTGTTGAAGACGATGGGGATCCCCAGCGAGTTTCGCCAGGGCATGCGGGTCACCGACGAGAAGGTCATGAATGTCGTCGAGATGGTGCTGGGCGAGCTGAACCAGGAGATCGTCGGCCTCATCAATCAGCACGGCGGGCGCGCCGTCGGCCTGACCGGGCAGGATGGTGCGTTCATCCACGCCCGCAAGATGCTGCTCAAGAGCGATACCGACCACGGGGAGCCGGTCGATATCGGCCTGGTCGGCGAGATCGAGAAGATCGACCCGGAGCTCATCCAGCTCCTCGATTCGCGAGACTTCGTGCCGGTGATCGCGCCGATCGGTGTCGGCAGGGACGGTGAGGCGTACAACATCAACGCCGACCTCGTGGCCGGCAAGCTCGCCGAGACGCTCAAGGCGGAGAAGCTCGTGCTCATGACCAACACCGTCGGCGTCCTCGACAAGAGTGGGACGTTGCTGACGGGGCTCACCGCCAGCGAGATCGAGGGCCTGTTCGCCGATGGCACGATTCACGGCGGCATGCTGCCGAAGATCGGCTCCGCGCTCGACGCGGTGAAGAACGGCGTTCGCAGCTCGCACATCATCGACGGGCGCGTCGAGCATGCGTTGCTGCTCGAGGTGCTTACCAATGAAGGGGTTGGCACGATGATCAGGGCGGACTGACGATGGCAACCAAACCGGGCGAGCGGCGACTCCAGATCCTGCAGACGCTGGCGGCGATGCTGGAGAATCCGCGCGGCGAGAAGATCACGACTGCGGCGCTCGCGGCGCGGCTCGTGGTCTCCGAGGCGGCGCTGTACCGCCATTTCGCCAGCAAGGCACAGATGTTCGAGGGGCTGATCGAGTTCATCGAATCGACGCTCTTCTCGCTGGTCAACCGGATCACGACCGACACGACCGACGGCGTCGCGCAGGCGACGCAGATCGTCTCGGTGTTGCTGGGCTTCGCGGAGAAGAATCCCGGCATGACGCGGGTGCTGATCGGCGACGCGCTGGTCAACGAGGACGAGCGGCTGCAGGTGCGGATGAACCAGCTCTACGAGCGCGTCGAAGCCGCACTGCGACAGGCGCTCAAGATCGCGCAGGCAGGAGGCGGGTGGACCGGCGACCCGGTCGCGGAGGCCAACGCCCTGCTGGCGTACGTGCTCGGCCGCTGGCTCCTGTTCGCCAAATCGGGCTTCAAGCGGCTGCCCCAGGAGCACTGGGAGATACAGCGCAAGTACCTCTTTGGCTAGACCTCGCAACGAGCCTCTGCGCAGGGCGACGCAAGGCGTCGCGAGCAGGCCCGGCTGCGAGGCGTCCCGCAGCGAGGCGCGAGACAGTACAGAAGAAGTACAGCGAGCGCCGAGCGAGGACACAACAAAGCAGACGGGACGCGCAGCAGGCTTGCGTCGGCTTGCTAAGCGGCCTGCACGGTCGACGGTGCCAGCTGGCAGCCGCTGATCCGCCAGCCGCGTTTCTGTTTCTCCATCGTATAGAGCGCGACCACCACGCTGTTGTCCGGCGCAATCAGCCGCAGCGGCTGCACGATGACGCCGTCGATGACCGCGCCCTCAAGGAATTCGGTGTAGCGCGCATCGAGGAGCGCCGAATACCCGGCGCGGACCATCGCCATGAATGTCTGCGCGTCGCCGAACTGTGCCTGGATCCCGGGGCTGGCATAACCGAACGCACGCTCGCCGTCGCTGGCGCGCAGCGCGGCGAGCTGCTGCGAGATCACCTTCTTGATCGCGGTCCACTCGGCCTTGGTAAGCCTGGTCTCGGCGGCGCGAGCGAGCGGAACAGCACCCGCCCACATCAATGCACCGGCCAGATGGGCCAGAAAGGTGCGCCGCGTGACGCCCGTGCCTCCGTTCATGAGCGCGCTCCCGGGCCGCATACCGGACACGCCGGATCCTTGACCACGCGAACTTCGCGCCACTCCATGGCCAGCGCATCGAGCAGCAGCAGTCGTCCCGCGAGCGAGCGGCCCGTCGGGGCGAGGAGCTTCAGCGCCTCGGCGGCCTGGG
>JBGPYP010000064.1:0-10662 GCA_041493285.1 Casimicrobiaceae bacterium | reverse complement strand
GCGGCTTCGGCCCCCAGTAGGCGGGATTGGCCTCGAGCTTGACGTGCACGCCTTCCTGCCATTCAACGAACTTGTAGGGGCCGCTGCCGATCGGCTTCCGCCCGAACCCCGTCTTGCCTCCGGATTCGACGTAGTACTTGGGCGGGAAGAACCAGAAGAACGCCGTGGAAGCGGGGGTCGCCGCGTAGGGGCCTTCGGTCACGATGTCGAAGGTCAGGTTGTCCACCGGGACCACTTCCTTGACGTGCGCCATGAACGGAGACGCCATCCCCTTGTTGCCCTTGATGGTGTCCATGCTGAACTTGGCGACTTCGGCGTTGATCTCCTCGCCGTTCGTGAACTTGAGGTTCGGACGCAGGTGGAAGCGCCAGCGGTCGGGCGCGCGGTTCTCCCACTTGTCGCACAGCCGCGGCTCGAGCTTCATGACCTTCTCGCCGGTATCGTAGCGGTACTGCGCCGGGCTCTCGAAGATATGCGCGTACAGGTTGCCGGAATTGGCGTTGGTGTCCATCGAGGGGTCGAGGGACTGCGGCCACGCGGTCTGGATGACGACCAGCGGCCTCGCGGCGCCCTTCGCGCCCTGCGCTGCGGAGCGCCCCGCCACCAACGCGCCACCCGCACCGACTGCGGCCATGCGCAGGAACTCACGGCGACTCGTTTTCCGGCGGTTCATTTGCTCTCCCTTTGCGTGGGTCCGCGTCGATCGCGGAATCGACACCTTGCTGGCGGCAGCCGAGCCAGTCTATTAACGCGAAGCAGCGTTGTCAACGACTCGACTCGACGCGGCCGTTGCGAAACGAGCGGCTAGAGCTCGACCAAACCGCCACCGCCTCTGGGGTCGGAGGCGCCGCTCGCCTTGCCCGTCGCGGCGTCCACCGCAACCAGACAGACGCGCCCGCCGTAAGCGTCCTCGCGGACCTGGTAGCCGAGCCGCGCGAGCTCGCCGCGCGTTTCCAGCGGGAAGAACGCGTCCACGCGGAGCTCGCGCGGATCGTGCTCGCAGTGCACGCGTGGACTGGCGACCGCCGCCGCGGGGGAAAGGCCGAACTCCAGCACGCTCATGAGCACGTGCGCCATCGAGCTCGTCTTGCGGCCGCCGTGCGGCGAGCCCAGCGCAAGTCGCACCACGTCGCCTTCGAACGCGATGGCGGGGCCGCCGCCGGCGATGGGGCGCTTGCCGGGCGCAATCGAATTCGGTTGCCCGGGACGCGGATCGAACATACACATGCCGTTGTTGTGCATGAAGCCGAGCCCCGGCGTCACCACGCCGGAGCCGAAGCAGACGGTGTGCGTCATGCTGACGGCGGAGCCCTCGTCGTCGTAGGTCGTCACGTGCGTGGTGCCCGCAAGGTTGGCCGGCCGCTGCGCCGGCTGGCGTGGCACGTCGCCGATCCGGCGGTACAGCATCCTCGCATGGGACTTGGAAGTGAGCTCCGCGAAGAGCGCGGGCCCGGCGCCGGGTTCGGCGAAGCGCGCGCGGTCCGCGAAGACCAGGAACAACGCCCGGGCCACGAGATCGTAGTAGGCGGCGCTGCCCTGTCCGAGCGCACGCAGGTCGTGGCACTCGAGGATATTCAGCAGCTCCAGCAGCGACGCGCCGATCGCCGGCGGCGGATCGGTGCTGATCGTCAGCCCGCGGTAGCTGCCGCGCAGCGGCTCCCGGACCTCGGCCCGGTATTGCGCGAGATCGCGCGCCGTGACCGGCGATCCATGGCGGTCGAAATCCGCAGCCATCGCGCGACCCGTTTCTCCGGTGTAGAAGTCATCGGGTCCCTCGCCGGCGAGCCGGCGCAGCGTGCGCGCCAGGTCAGGCTGAACCAACCGCTCGCCGATCCGCGGCACCCGGCCTTCGCTGGTGAAAATGGCGGCGCACGCGGGGGTCGTCGTGAGCATCCGGTACCCGTCGAAAGGCGCGGAGGTCTGCAAGACCGGGTCGTCCGCTCGCCAGTATTGGTGCAGATACGGATAGATCGTGAATCCCGCTTCGGCGTAGCGAATGGCGGGCGCAAGCAATTGTTGCCACGTGACGCCACCGCTGCCGAACTGCTCGAAAGCGAGCTGCGTCCCACGCACGAAAGTCGGGATGAGGGCGGACTTGTACCCGAACAGGATCTCGCCCGCACGCGCACCGGCGAACATTTCCGCGTGGGCGCGCGAACCGGCCTGGTCGTGAAAGTCGATGAGGACGTTGCGCCGGGTCGGCGCGTGATAGAGATTCATCATGCCGGTGGCGGCGATCGACGTCATCGCCGGCGACACGACTGCCTGCGCGTAGGCCGTGGCCAGCGCGGCGTCGATTGCCGATCCGCCGGCGCGGAAGATTTCCGCGCCAGCCGCCGCCGCCAGGGGCTCGGGGCAGACGACGATCCGATTCACCGCGCGCTTTCGCGGATCGCGCGACCGCTATCGCGCCGCATAGTTGTAGAGCAGGTCCACGTAGAACTTCTCGGTGTCGGCCAGGCCCGCCACCTTGCCGTTTCCCTCGATCACGTAGAACTCGTTGCTGGTGGCGGCGCGGTCGCCGTGTCCCAGACCGGCGCCGCGCAGCGCCGGGATTCCCAGCACCTTGGGCACGTGCGCCCAGGGTCCGCCGAACGCGACCATCGGCCACACCACTGCTGGATACCCGTAGGTTTCGAGCGTCGCGAGTGTGGCCTGCACGACGTCCGCACGCGGATCGGTCTGCCCCCAGTTGTACGCGCCCAACACGTTCACGCGGATGTCGCCGAATCCCTCGCGCTCGAGGTGGGCTCGGAGGAGGCGGAGCACTTCCTGGGCGTCGATGTCGGTGATCAGCCGGATGTCGAGCGTCGCGATCGCCTGGTGCGGCAACAGGAACGACTTGCTGCCCGGACCGATGTAGCCGCTGCGCAAGCCGCTGATGTTGACGGACGGCGCGTACAGATACTCGTTCAGCACCTGCTGTCCGCTCAAGCCGCGCTTGAACATTTTCACGGGCGTCTTGGCCACGAGACCCGGTATGACCGTGTTGGGATCGCGTCCTTCGAACCGGCGGTGCAGCCCTTCGAGCAGCTCGCGTTCCGCGGCGTCGATGTCCTTGCGCTGATCGAAGAGCGGCGCGAGCCCGTCGACGACCAGGCGCTGACCTTCGCGATCCGTGAGTGTGGCAAGCGCGTGGATGAGGCGCCAGGCGGGACTGTCGACAACGGCATTGGCGGCGCTGTGCACGGAGACGCCGGGCCCGCGCCCCCACGCCTCGCCGCTCGCCTCGAGCTCAAGGTAGAGCAGTCCCTTGTACCCGAGGACGACGGACACTTCGCCCTGCGCATTCTGCGAGCCGCCGGGGCTGAAGAGGGCGTCCGCTTCCTGCAGTTGTTCCCAATACGGCTGCGCGATCTGCAGGAAATTGCGGCTGCCCATGATCTCCGCGCCTTCGATCAGGAACAGGACGTTGACCGGCAGCTTCCCTTCGACGGCTTGGATGGCCTGCAACGCGTTCAGCCACGCCTGCAGCGGACCCTTGAGGCCCAGCGCGCCGCGGCCGACGATCACGCGCTTGTACGGCGGCATTGCGACGAGCTCGGCGCCGAACGGCGGCCAATCCCAATGCTCGGCGCCGACCGGCCGGACATCGTAGTGCGAGTAATACAGGATCGTCTTCGGAGCTCCGCTATCGAGACGACCCCAGACGCCAGGAAACGGATCCCCGACGTCGATGAGCGCCGTCTGCTGGCAGCCCAGCTCGGCGAGGTGCTGCCGTAGCAGTTCGGCGCATTCGCGCAGTCCCTGCTGCTCCAGGCTGACGCTCGGCTGGCGCACCAGGTCCTGGATCTTGCCGATGTGGGCTTCAAGGTGAGCGTCGATGTACCGGGCGATCGCGTCTCGATTCATGGGTCCCTCGTTCGGTGCGGCGGGCCGCACACGGCGACTTCCGTCAACAGGCGTTGATAGCTCCGCCGCATCAGCCCTGGCGGTAGAGCGCGCGAAACTCCTTCACGTCGGCGAGCGACCCGTCGCGCAGCCGCGCCACGTCGCTGCCGGCGTTCACGAACTGGTAGCCGCGCGCGAACATGTCCTTCCACGTGCAGCCCGGGTGCGGCACCGTGCCCATCGGACGCCCGGCCGCCTTGATCCGCGCTTCTGCGTGGCCGATCAGCCGCGCGACCTCCGGGTGCTTGAGGTTGCCCATCTGCCCGACCGTGGCGGACAGGTCGAAGGGACCGATGAACATGAGGTCGATGCCCTCGACCGCCAGTATCTCGTCGATGTTCTCGACCGCTTTGGCCGATTCGATCTGGCAAGCGACCAACAGGTTGTCCGCACAGGTCGCCACGTAGTCGGGCGCCATGCCGTAGCTCGACGCGCGGACCGAGCTCGCCGCGGTGCCGCGACGCCCGCGCGTCGGGTAGAGGCACGCCGCAATGGCCGCGCGCGCCTCGTCGGCGGTATCGATGCTGGGGATCAGCACGGCCTCGGCGCCGGCGTCGAGCACGCGCTTCAGGTACACGTGGTCGTTCCACGGCACGCGCACGACGCCCACGGTCGGCGTGGCCGCCAGCGCGTGCAGCTGCGCCACGAGCGTGGACGAGTCGCCCACGCCGTGCTCCTGATCGAGCAGGATGTAGTCGAATCCCGCGAGGCTCAGGATCTCGACGACCTGGGCGTTGCCCAGGAACGACCAGCAACCGAGAACGTTGTCGCCATTGCGCAGGCGCTGCTTGAGACTGTTGGGCCGATACACGTCATCCTCCTTGTGATCGCGATATTCTACGGTCTGCCGGTATGCGCGAATCCTCTAAATGGGAAAGACAATGAACCTGGTCGAGAGCATCGAGCCGTCAGCGGACCGCTGGTCGGAAGAATTGATCGCGCTGCGGCGCACGATCCACGCGAGCCCCGAGCTCGCGTTCGAGGAGCACGAGACGGCCAAACGCGTGCAGGAATTCCTAGCGCGGCTCGCCATTCCCTGCCGCACGGGCATCGGAGGCACCGGGATTGTCGCGATTCTGGAAGGCGGCAGGCCCGGGCCGACCGTCGCGATCCGCGCCGATATGGACGCGCTGCCGATGAGCGAGCCTTCCGGCCTCCCGTTCGCGTCGAAGGTTGCCGGCAAGATGCACGCGTGCGGCCACGACGCGCATACGGCGATCGCGCTGGGCGTGGCGGCCGTGTTGTCCGAGCAGCGCGAGCATTTGAGCGGCCGCGTGATGTTCATCTTCCAGCCCGCCGAGGAAACGCTCTCCGGCGCGCGGGCGATGCTGGACGCGGGCGCATTCGACGAGAAGCCCGACGCCATTCTTGGCTTCCACAACTGGCCGCCGCTGGCCACCGGCACCGTCGGCTGGCATCCGGACGCGGTGATGGCGTCGTCGGACGCGTTCGACGTCACCATCAAGGGCACCGCGGGCCATGGCGCGCACCCGCACCTGGCCGTCGATGCGATCGTCGCCGCCGCGCAGTTCGTCAACCAGGTGCAAACCGTCATCAGCCGCGAGATCGCGCCGATCAGCTCGGCGGTGCTGACTATCGGCCGCATCAACGGCGGCACCGTGCGCAACATCATCGCGCCGTCGGTGGAGATGAATGCGTCGGTGCGCACGCTGGAATCCGCGATCGCCGACAAGGTCGAGGCCGCGGTCCGCCGGATCCTGGAGGGACTCAAGACCGGGCTGCGCGTCGACTACGATCTCAAGTGGACGAAGCTGACGCCGGTGCTGCGCAACGACAAGCCGACGATGCAGCGCGTTCTGAACGTCGCGCGCGAGATGCTGGGCCCCGCCAACGTGATCGAGATGCCGTCCCCCAGCATGGGCAGCGAAGACTACGCGTGGTTCGCCGAGCGCGTGCCGTCAGCGCACCTGCGGATCGGCTCCAAGATCGACGGACACGAGACCGCGATCCATCGCACCGACTACCAGCTGAACGAGAAGGTGATCCCGCTCGGCACCAAGCTCATGACCCGCGCGGTGCTCGACCTGATGCGCTAGCCTTTCTGCTTGGCCAGCGCCTCTTCGAGCACCTTCGTCGCGCCCGAGATGTCCGGCAGCTTCTCGCCGGCGTCGAGCCGCGCCTTGGTCTTCACTTCGGCTTCCTGCATCGCGATCGCGCGGTCGGCGGCCGCCTCGGCGTCGGCCGGGCTCATCACCACCACGCCGCATTCGTCGGCGATGATCACGTCGCCGGGATTGACCGCCACGCCGCCGCACGAGATCGGCGCGCAGAACGAGCCGCCCATGCCGATGCGCTTGGTCGTGATCGCGGACAGTCCGCGGCACCATACAGGCACCCCGTATTGGCGGATCTCGCCGATGTCCGCGACGACGCCGTCGATGATCACGCCGGCGACCTTGGCGACCTTGGCCGCATAACAGACGACACCGCCGAACCCGGCGTGCCGCGTGTCGCCGCAGCGGTCGACGACCAGGATGTCGCCGGGCCGGAGCTGCCCCAGCGCGTAGCCGATGATCGTGCCGTCGACGCCGGGTTGATGCACCGTCACCGCCGGCCCCGCGATGCGGACGTCCTGCTGCATCGCCCGTAGCGCGGGATCCATGAATCCCCAGTGGCGAAAATGGCCGATCGTCGCGGGCTCTGCGCGGACAAGCTTGGCGACGAGCGCCGGCGATAGCTGCGGCGGCAGTGAATTCAACGAGAACATTTGAGGTCGTGCTCCACTAGGCGTTGGCAAAGATTCGCAACGCACGATAGCGTCATGCGCGCCGAGGGTCAAATGCGGACCGCCGCGACGCGACCGGTTTCGCGGCGCGAGGCAGGACGAGCGGCGCGGGATGCGGGACTCCGGTGATAAGATTTGCAGCCTGCCCCGCGCTCCGAAACCCAACGAGCCGCATTACCTTCTGGCGCCGAAAATGGCCGAAACCAATCCATGAAACGACACCTGCTGCTCTGCCTGCTACTCCTGTTCAGCGCATCGTCGCACGCAAGACATGCCTGCTTCGAACTCGACGCAGGCAGCGTTTGGCTGATTTACGTTTTGGTGGAGGAATGCGTTTCGCCATTCCCCGAGGACCACGTCCCGGGACACGACCAATAGGTTCAAGGTTGGCTGAGCGCCATCCTGCTGACGCTGGAGCCGCTCGACTCGAACGTTCCCGTTGGGTCGTGAGCGCAGTTCGCGACTTTCGAAAGCGGTCGTTCAATTGCGCTCTTGTCCCAGTCGTCGGTTGACATCCGCGAATGACCGCTGTCGCCGAACTCTGATTTGCACGACGAGTTCAGCGAACGGCCGCTCCCAAGGTAGACCGGGCAGGCGACCAGAATATCGCCACGGGCTCCTTTGGGTCGACACGGCCACTGGGGATTTTAGGACACAGCAGGTAGTGCGCACGGGATGGTCGCCGCGTGTGCGCTACGTGTGCACTGAAAGCCCATTCGGGCGAATTCGATTTCCAATCTGCGAGTACCACAACGCAATGGAGCGAAGGCGGTCGTTCTCGCGTGGCGATAGAATGTTCCGTCGCTCCAATAACGTACTGGACCGACCGAGCGTGGAAAACCTCAAGCGAATGAACAACTTGGTGCACCGATTGTGCGTGGCCCCGATGATGGACTGGACCGACCGCCACTGTCGGTACTTCCTGCGCCTCGTCAGCCCACGCGCGCGCCTATACACGGAGATGATCACCACCGGCGCACTGCTGTTCGGCAACGTGCCGCGGCATCTCGACTTCGATCCGGCCGAGCATCCGGTCGGCCTGCAGCTGGGCGGCAGCGATCCGCAGGCGCTCGCGCATTGCGCGCGGCTGGGCGAAGCGTGGGGCTACGACGAGATCAACCTCAACGTCGGTTGTCCGTCCGAGCGCGTGCAGACGGGGAGTTTCGGCGCATGCTTGATGGCCGAGCCCGCGCTCGTCGCCGAGTGCGTGCGCGCGATCCGCGAGGCGGTTGCGTTGCCGGTGACGGTCAAGCACCGCATCGGGATCGACGCGGTCGAGGAGTATGCGTTCGTCCGCGATTTCGTGGGCACCGTCGCGGCAGCGGGGGCGAGCGCGTTCTTCGTGCATGCCCGCAATGCGATCCTGAAGGGCCTCTCGCCCAAGGAAAATCGCGAGGTGCCGCCGCTCAAGTACGACTACGTCCATCGCCTCAAGCGCGACTTTCCGGAGCTGACGATCGTGATCAACGGCGGCATCGCGACCCACGAGGTGATCGCCGCAGAGCTCGAGCGCGTCGACGGCGTGATGCTCGGCCGCGTCGCATACCACAACCCGTATTTGCTTGCGGGGGCCGAGGAGTACGTTTTCGGCGAGCAGGTGCCGCGGCGCACGCGCGCGGAAATCGTCGAGGCGCTGGTACCGTACGCGGAGGCGCAACTCGCGCAGGGTGTCGGCCTCCGGGCGATCGCCCGCCACGTTCTCGGCCTCTACCATGGCGCATCGGGCGCGCGCGCGTGGCGCCGGATGCTCTCCGACGCGACGCTGCTCGAGAACGCGGGGCCGGCCCTCTTCCTGCAAGCGTTGGGCGAGGTCGAGCCGCAGGCGGAGCCGCCTGGGGTCCGAGACGACTTTTGGGGGGTCGCTGCGCAGGTTCTCGACGAAAGATAAAAGTCGTCTCTGACCCTATTTTTCGTCGGCGATGTACGCTCGCACGATGCTGTCGAAATCCGGGTCGGCGCGCATACCGAGTGCCGGCCCCAGCACCGGCGCGAAGCGCGCCGGCCACGTCGACACGATGCGGTCGATCGCCGGGTCGAGCTGCCACTTGACGCGGTTGGCCACCGCGTCGCCCGCGATGCGGCGCAGCGCCGCGACCATGTCGCCGACGCCGACCAGGATGCCGGGCACGTTGATCGAGCGCATGTGCGCGAACTTGGCGGCTGGCACCTCGTGGCCGACGATCAGGTTGGCGATGACCGTGGGCGGCGACGAGACCCACACCCGCGTGTCCCGCCCCACGGGGCAGATCGCATCGACGCCGGCCAGCGGCTCGCGGATGATGCCGCTCGCGAACGACGACGCCGCCTTGTTCGGTTTCCCCGGGCGCACGGTGATCGTCGGCAGGCGCAACGAGCGACCGTCGAGGTAACCTTTGCGTGTCATGTCGTAGACGAGCAGCTCGCCGATCGCCTTCTGCGTGCCGTAGGAGGTCTGCGGCGTCACCGGTGCGTCGTCGGGCACCGGATCGGGCAACGGCCCGCCGAATACGGCGAGCGAGCTGGTGAAGACGAGCTTCGGCGGGCGCAGCAACTTGCGGCAACGCTCGAGCAGCGCGCGCGTCGCGTCGAGGTTGACCCGCATGCCGACGTCGAACTCGGCTTCGGCCTGGCCACTCACCACTGCGGCGAGGTGGAAGATCGAATCGGTTTCCGTTGTCACGGCGCGCTCGATCAGCGCCGGGTCGGCAAGGTCGCCGGTGACGACTGAGACGCGCGGGTCGGGAATCGCCGCCGGCACGATGTCGAGTAGCACCAGCTCGCGCACTTCGCGCGCTTCGCCGCGAGCGTCGGTGAGCGAGCCGCGCGCGAGGATCGCGCGGGCGAGACGGCTCCCCAGAAATCCGGCGCCGCCGGTAATCACGATGCGCATGAGATGATCCCCTCTGGAAGACGAGCGGAGTTCAGCCGCCCGCCGGCCGCATTATAAGATGGCGATCCATTCTCTGGCGCTCGATGCATCCGCACGCAACATGAGCTCGACCACAGTTACCAACGCGGCGATCGCGCGGGTGTGCGCGGCGATTGCCGCCGACGGCTACGCGATCGTTTCGGATTTCCTGCCCGCGTCGCTCGTGGCCGCGCTCGCGGCGGAAGCGCGGCGCCGCGACGGCGTGGGCGACTTCCGCGCCGCCGGCATCGGGCGCAGCGAGCGTCGCGTGGAGCGCAGCGACATCCGCGGCGATCGCACCCTCTGGCTCGACGAGCATGCGCCCTCGCCGCCCGAGCACGCGCTGGGGGGCGCGCTTGAGGCGCTCCGGATCGCGCTCAACCGGGAGACGTTTCTCGGACTTTTCGCCTTCGAGGGCCACTACGCGCTCTTTTCACCCGGCGCGTTCTATCGCCGCCACCGCGACCGTTTTCGCGACGACGACGCGCGCGTGCTGTCGTGCGCGCTGTACCTCAACGAGGCGTGGACCGCCGCGGACGGCGGTGCGTTGCGCATTCATCTCTCGGACTCCGAGGCTCGCGATGTGCTGCCGGTCCGCGGCACGCTGGCATGCTTCCTCGCCGACCGTTATGAGCACGAAGTTCTCCCCGCGAGCCGGGAGCGATTGTCGGTGACCGGCTGGTTCCGGCGACGGGAACCGTATTGTGGGTGCTAGAATCATCGCGCCACGGCGGGCGCGAGCCGCACCCGCAATGCCAGCAAGCTCGCCATGCCCGCCCTGCCAGAAAAACTCGTCATCGCCACCCGCCAATCCGCGCTCGCGCTCTGGCAGGCCGAGCACGTGCGCGATCGGCTGCGCGCACTCTATCCGGCGTGCCGGGTCGAACTGCTCGGCCTGACGACGCAAGGCGATCGCACTCTCGATCAGCCGCTCGCCGATATCGGCGGCAAGGGGTTGTTCATCAAGGAGCTCGAGCAGGCGATGGCCGAGGGTCGCGCCGACCTTGCCGCGCATTCGCTCAAGGATGTGCCGATGGACGTGCCGGCCGGTTTCACGCTGGCGGCGATCATGGCGCGCGAGGATCCGCGCGATGCGTTCGTTTCCAACGCGCATCGCTCGCTCGCGGAGATGCCGCCG
>JBGPYP010000415.1:0-2069 GCA_041493285.1 Casimicrobiaceae bacterium | reverse complement strand
TGTATCCGGGTTCTGTCGCTGCGCGTTGCCGTCGCGAGCCGGAGCTTCAGTCGCCCGCGACCGTGCCCTCGCGCCGTGGGTCTGCGCCACCGATCCACCCGGTATGGGTACGCACGATCGCGTGGACCCCGCTGGTGTCATCGATGATACGGGTGTCGTGACCGAGCGCTTGCAATCGCTGCTCCAAGACGACCACGGCCGTTCCTCTTTCCAGCTCGGTGGGCCCGTTGCGGCTACCGTAATTCGGTAGCGCGCTCGCGGCTTGCGGGTCGAGGCCCCAATCGATTACCGCGATCAGGTTCTTCGCGACGTCGTTGATGATCGTGCTGCCGAAGGACGAGCCCAGCACCATGAAAACGCGTCCTCGGGCGTCGTAGACGATCGTCGGCGCCATCGACGAGCGCGGACGCTTTTTCGCTTCGACGCGGTTCGCTACCGGGTTGCCGTCATCCGCCGGGGCGAACGAGAAGTCGGTCAACTCGTTGTTCAGGAAAAATCCGCCTCGGGTCATCAAGCGGCTGCCGAATGCGGCCTCGATCGTGGTCGTCATCGCCAGCGCGTTGCCGTACCGATCGACGATCGACATGTGCGACGTCGATGGAAACTCCAGCGCGGCACCGCCACCGAAACTGTGCAGTGCGGCAGCCGTCTTCGGCGCTGGACGGGCAACCGCGGGCATGCCCGGCTCGGCCCGGACCATACTGGCGTCGAACTTGATCAGCGCCGAGCGCTCGCGCAGGTAGGTGCTATCGGTCAAACCCGCAGGCGGCTCCACGAAATCGGGATCGGCGAGATACTGGTCGCGGTCCGCATACGCAAGTCGCCCGGCTTCGGCAAACAGATGCACGCTCATGAGCGAGCCTGCGCGGAGCGCCCTCATGTCGAAGGGCTCGAGCATGCCGAGGATCTGCAGCACGGTGACGCCGCCGGAGGACGGCGGCGGCATGCCGCACACCGTGTATACGCGGTAAGGTCCGCACACCGGCTCGCGCACCTTGACCCTGTAGCCGGCGAGATCGGCCTCGGTCAGGTCGCCGGGATTGGTTGGGTGCGAGCGCACGGTCTCGACGATGTCGCTCGCGATCTCGCCCTTGTACAACGCGTCCGCGCCCTCGGTCGCGATGCGCTTCAGCGTCGCAGCCAAGGCAGGATTCCTGAGCGTGTGCCCGACGGCCAGCGGCGTACCGTCGGCGTTGAAGAAATACGCTCTGGCGCGATCCTGCGTCAGATGCCTGTCGGCGGCGATCAGCGTATGCAGCCGCGGACTCACCGCGAACCCGTTCTGCGCCAGCGCGATCGCCGGCTCGAACAGCCTCGCCCACGGCAGCTTGCCGTGCTGGCGATGCGCGAGCTCGAGCAGGCGCAACGTACCGGGCACGCCAACCGATCTGCCGCCGACGACCGCGTCGTAGAATTTGAGCGGCTTGCCTTCCCTGTCCAGGAAACGGTCGGGCTTCGCGGCCGCAGGGGCTGTTTCGCGGCCATCATATGCGGTCAATGATCCGTTGCGGCCGTCGTGGAACAGCATGAAAGCGCCGCCGCCGATGCCCGACGACTGCGGCTCGACAAGGTTCAGCACCATCTGCACCGCGACCGCGGCGTCGACCGCGGTGCCGCCCTGCTTGAGCATCGCGTGCCCGGCTGCGACCGCGAGCGGATTGGCCGCGGCGACCATGTCGCGGCGCGTGGCGACCGGCTTTTTCGGAGTCCATCCCGAGGGCGGCTCGAGTCCCTGGTCTTGCGCCAGCGCGACCTGGCTGGTGACGATGAAGAAGGCCGCGGCGACCCGGCGGTGGTGCATGCGCTCCCCAGAAGAATCGATTCAGAAACAATTGTACCGCAGGCACATCGCGCGCTTCGTCTCGGCGGGCTTTCGCGCCGCGGTTGCCAAGCGCGGTGTTCCATCGCATGCTTGGCGGATGAGTCGCTCGTTGCTTCCGGCCAAGATCGAACGCTACGTCACGCAGGAAATCACCCGCGAGACGCCGATCCAGAAGCGACTGCGAGCCGAGACCGGCCGACTGCCGCAAGGCGGCATGCAGATCGGCGCCGACCAGGGCGCGTTGCTC
>JBGPYP010000319.1:0-3082 GCA_041493285.1 Casimicrobiaceae bacterium | reverse complement strand
GTTCGACTTTCATCGCCATCGCGACGAAGCTCTGCTGGTCCGTCGAAACTCGAACCTGACCCCTTTTTACCGCTCGCTGCGGGCTGGGCTCACGCCGCTGCTTTCTTGACTGCGTCGGCGAGGTCGCGGGCGCAGCGCTCGGCTGCGTCGGCTTCGCGCGCTTCGACCATGACGCGCAGCACCGGCTCGGTACCCGACGGGCGCAGCAACACGCGGCCGCCATCGTCGAGAAGAGCGCACGCGGCTCGCTCCGCGCTCCGGATCGCGTCGCTGCCGCGCCAGTCGAAGCCGCGGCGGATCGGAACGTTGATCAGGCGCTGCGGGAACAGCGGCGCGTCGGCGGTTGCGGCCGCGAGTGTGGTGTCCTGCTCGCGCAACGCGCGCAGCACCGCAAGCGCGGCGACGATCGCGTCGCCAGTCGTATGCTTGTCGAGGCAGATGATGTGACCGGAGTTCTCGCCGCCGAGGATCCAGCCTTTCTCCTGCATTTTCTCCAGCACATAGCGGTCGCCGACGGGGGTGCGCTCGAGCGGAATCCCGCGTCGCGCGAGCGCCTGCTCGAACCCCAGGTTGCTCATCTGCGTGCCGACCACGCCGCCCGCCATCCCGCCGCGCCGCCAGTAGTCGAGCGCGATAACGTACAGAAGCTGGTCGCCGTCGTATGCCCGACCTTCGGCGTCGACCATGACCAGCCGGTCGCCGTCACCGTCGAGCGCGAGACCCAGGTCCGCGCCGTGCTGCACGACCGCGTCCTGCAGATGCTGCGGATGCGTCGCACCGACGCCGGCGTTGATGTTCAATCCGTCGGGCTCGCTGCCGATCGCGACCACTTCCGCACCCAGCTCGTGGAACACCGGGGGCGCGACGTGATAGGCGGCGCCGTGCGCGCAGTCGACGACGAGCTTCAGGCCCTTGAGATCGAGCTCGTTGGGAAAGGTGCTCTTGCAGAATTCGATGTACCGGCCGCCGGCATCGTTGACGCGGAACGCCTTGCCCAGCTCCTGCGACGAGACGCAGGCGATCGGCTCGTCCATGCTGCGCTCGATCGCCTGCTCGACCGCGTCGGGCAGCTTGGTGCCGGAGGCGGAAAAGAACTTGATGCCGTTGTCTTCGAACGGGTTGTGCGAGGCGCTGATGACGATCCCCGCGGAGAGCCGCAGCGCACGCGTAAGATACGCGACCGCGGGCGTGGGCAGCGGCCCGGTCAGATACACGTCGACGCCGGCCGCCGAGAGCCCGGCTTCGAGCGCGGCCTCGAGGAGATACCCCGAGATGCGCGTGTCCTTGCCGATCAAGACTGCGGGCGTCTCGCCGAGCTTGTCCGCGGATTCGGACGCCAGCACGCGCCCGGCGGCGTAGCCGAGCTTGAGCACCAGCTCGGGCGTGATCGGCGCTTCGCCCATGCGGCCGCGGACGCCGTCGGTGCCGAAGTAGCGCCTAAGTGGGGTCAGAGTCGACTTTTCGTCGCGGTGCTTCACGGTTCAATCGCCATAGTGGGGTCAGAGTCGACTTTTCGTCGCGATGCTTCACGGTTCAATCGCCGTAGTTCAAAAAGTCGACTCTGACCCCCTTTCCACCGCGCGCCAGACCTTGAGCGCATCGACGGTCTCGCGCACGTCGTGCACGCGGACGATCGCCGCGCCGCGCGCCACGGCGGCCAGCGCGGCGGCGATGCTGCCCCCGGTGCGATCGCCGACTTCGCGGCCGGTCAGCGTGCCGATGGTCGACTTGCGCGACAGGCCCACCGCGACCGGATAGCCCAGCCCGACGATGTCGCCAAGCCAGCGCAGCAGAGTGAGATTATGGCCCACAGTCTTGCCGAAGCCAAAACCCGGATCGAGCACGATGCGGTCGCGGGCGATGCCGGCGCGCTCGCAAGCCGCCGCGCGGTCGGCTAGAAAGGCCTTCACCTCGCCGACGACATCGTCGTAGTTTGCCGCCTGCTGCATGGTCGCCGGCTCGCCGCGCATGTGCATCAGGCACACCGCGACGTCGCTCGCAGCGACGGCTTCGAGCGCAGCCGGCGCGGCAAGCGCGCCGACGTCGTTGATCATGGAGGCGCCCGCAGCGATCGCGGCGCGCATCACGGCGGGCTTGCGCGTGTCGACGGAGAGCGCGACGCCGCGCGCATCGCACTCGCCACGCAGCGCCTCGAGGAGCGGAATCACGCGGGCGAGCTCGTCGGCTTCCGCGGTCGGCGCCGCGCCTGGCCGCGTCGATTCGCCGCCGATGTCGACGATGTCCGCACCGTCGGCGATCATCCGTCGCGCGTGGTCGAGCGCGGCGGCGCGATCGAGGAAACGGCCGCCGTCGGAGAACGAATCCGGCGTGACGTTGAGCACACCCATCACCAACGGACGGTCCAGGGGGAAGCGGTGGCGGCCGAGGGTCAGCATCGGGAGAAGGAAAAGAAGGAAAAGGGGCCAGGCTCAATTTTGTGGGACCACGCCCCCGAATTGCGGACGAGACCGCGCCAAAATTGAGCCTGGCCCCTTTTTGGTTTTTTGCTTTTTGGTTTTTTGCCAAAACTGAGCCTGGCCCCTTTTAGATTAGGAAAACAATCGGGGCACCGCGAGGCGCCCCGAGAAGTGATCGCGGGCGGATCGACCTAGGCCGGCTTCGCCGCGGGTGCCACATCCGGCCCCGCATCCGGACCGAACGTGGGATTGGCCGGTGTCGACGTCGGCTTCGGCGGCCGCGGCGGCCGGCTCTGCATGACGTCCTCGATCTGGTCGCTGTCGAGCGTTTCCCATTCGAGCAGCGCCTTCGCCATCCCCTCGACTTTGTCGCGGTTGTCCTCGATCAACTTGCGCGCGAGGCCGTACTGCTCATCGATGATGCGCTTGATCTCCTGATCAACCTTCTGCATGGTCGCCTCGGAGACGTTCTTCTGGGTCGTGATCGAGCGGCCGAGAAACACCTCGCCCTCATTTTCCGCGTACACCATCGGACCCATCATGTCGGACATGCCGTAGCGCGTGACCATGTCGCGCGCCATCGCAGTGGCGCGCTCGAAGTCGTTGCCGGCGCCGGTGGTCATCTGGTGCATGAAGATTTCCTCGGCGATGCGGCCGCCGAAGAG
>JBGPYP010000002.1:0-40581 GCA_041493285.1 Casimicrobiaceae bacterium | reverse complement strand
CGCGCCCCGAGCTGGCCGATCAGATCCGGCACGGCCGCGGGCGGCGTACAGATGACGGCGAGTTCCGGTACCTGGGGAAGGCTCGCGACGGTCGGATAGACCTTGACGCCCGCAAGTTCACGATGCTTCGGGTTGACGGGCATGATCGCGCCGTCGAATTTTCCTTCGATGAGGTTGTGCAGCACGGTTGCGCCGACGCTGCATGGAGCCTCTGAAGCGCCGATCACTGCGACGGATCGCGGTCGGAACAAATGCTCGAGATTTCTGATACTCACCGTTGCTTTCCAATGCGATCATCAGCCGGGGTACGAGGCGTCTTTAGCTGCCACTCGCCCGCGCGTGAGCGAGCTGATTCCGACACGCGAATGAGTTCAGCTCGGTGTTACCGGTTGCGAATGGTCCGGATCCGGCGTGCTTCGCTTTGGCGTCAGAAGCGAACCCGCATAAGTGACGAATGTCGCCGCTCCGATCCGATATGAAATCAATCCTTCTTCTCGATTTTGGACGGATCCAGCAAGAGGACGTATCGCACCATTTTTTTCGCGTCGCCGTCAGACACCTCCGGATGGGGTAACACATGCTGACGAGCGGCTGGCGGTCGGTAGCATAGTTGGCGGTCCGCCTAATTATGAGTACGCGGGATCATTGGTACTAGTGGATCAGCACGACGGGGATGTGCGCCAGGTGCAGAACCCTGGTAGCGACCGACCCTAATATCATGTTCGACAGCGCCGTCATGCCACGCGTCCCCATATAAATCATATCGCTGCCGGACTGCTTCGCCTGCTCAATGATGCTTTCGGCGATCCGTCCGACGAGCGTGTGTGCCGTGTACTTCACTCCCGCGGCGTCGAGAGCCTTCTTGCTCGGTGCGAGCATGTCCTCGCATTCCTCAGCGTAGTAGCGCTCCAGCATTTCGTTGCTGATAACCACGCCCATGTTCGGGAACCGCGGTACCGGCAGGTGAACGGCGAGCAGATCGACCCTGGGCTGCTCCTTGTACCAGCCAAGCGTCCCTATGAGCTTTTGGGTCGCCCGAACGGCGCACTCCGAACCGTCGACGGCAAGCAATACTCTAAGCATGTAAGGCTCCTCTCGTGGCGCAATGCCGGCAGCCCGTCAGCCGACGACGAGCGGCGGCCGTGAGAATTTCGCCCGCAGCCAATTGACCGGTTGCAGCACGAGCGGTCGGCTCAAGATCTTGTACAGCAAACTTCGCTTACCGGGGAAGTCCAGCAGAAAGATGCCGGCGAGCACGGTGAGCAGTCCCTGACCGGGCAATCCCGGTATCGAAAGAATGACGCCGATAACGATAAGTATTGCCCCCAGCAGGTTCTTCAGGACAATGCCGATGCGAACGAATATCCCGTGACCGGCATCTTGAAGACCTTGCGCACGGGTAGCGAGAAAGCAATCGGGCGGCATGCGAATGAGGATCGTCAGGGCAATAACGAAACTTATCACCAATGCGGCCACAAGCAAGAGTGTCGCAAGGATTGCGTACTGTCCGATCATGGGCGCCTGCCGCGATATTCGGTCGCCGAGCAAACCATTGTCGTATCTGCAAAGGTCTGCAGTCCGCGATTATTGAAGAGCGACCTTCGATTAGCTCTGCGCATTGTCGGGCTTCCATTGGTTCAATTCTTTGATCACGCTCAAGAATCACGTCGCAACAGTATGCTTTCTGCGCTGGTTGCGTGGGAACCCATCGTTGACTGATACGACACCCGATATACGTCTTCACTCGCTCCGTTGGCGAGTCTAAGTTGCATCGCTCTTGACCCTGGTCAATGCTCTAGGCGCGCGAGCTGCTAGTCTGCATTGGGGAGCCGGGATAACCGCCTCAAGCTCGGGTGTTCGCTGCGGCTTGCGGCCTCCCGGATCTGTCAAGGAGCCCAATATGGCAAAGCAAACTGAACTGATTCCATCATTCCCCGATGTACGGGCATTGTTCGGCCTCAGTCCCGAGGCGTTGGGCCACGCCGAGAGGGCCTACAGAACTTGGTGCGAGACCGCAGGCGATATTCAAAGTCACGCCACGCAGTTTCTGAACAGCCGTCTCGCAAAGGACTATGCCGCGATTGCGCGGTTTCGGCAGTGCAGGACGCCCGTTGAAGTGTTCAACGCACAGATGGATTATGCGAACAATGCCTTCGCGGATCTTGTCGACGAAGGCCAGAAGGTCGTCGCCTACTTCGGCAATATGGCGACAGAAGGAGTCTTACATGGACCCACGGAGCAGCTGCGTTCAGTGCCGAAAAGCAAGATGGCGGGCAAGAACAGACGGCCGCCGCATCGCGTCGGCGGTCATTGAGCGCCGTCGGTTTGCTTGGCGCTAGTCGATTGTACCAGTCGTCGGTGGTAGGGGTGTGGGAGAATCCGCGCCTACGTTTCGTAAGGCGGACAGGGCTACGGGGCAGATTCGTGAGGAAATCGCGGAATGACCAAGGCGTATCGTGAAATCACCCAATCGGTGTCCGCTTCGCTTGCGAAACTCCGCGCGGACACGCCGGGCGTCATAAAAGGCTTCAATGCATTGGCGGAGGCAGCGACCTGTGATGGCGCCCTCGCCCGCAAGACGAAGGAACTAATCGCGCTCGCGCTAGGCGTCGCCGCGCATTGCGATGCCTGCCTGGGCTTTCACCTGCGAACGCTTATCAAGCTAGGCGCAACGCGAGTCGAGATCGAGGAAGCCCTTGGCGTCGCCGTCTACATGGGTGGCGGTCCATCGCTCATGTACGCAGCCGATGCACTGGGTGCGTTCGAAGAACTATCGGCCGCGCGTCCGGCGGGATGGGTCATCGCCGACGTGTCCAGCACCTGATGAAGCTGACGTGCGACGTTGAACACCGGGTCGACGACACGCACGCGCGGGATCGCAACGGCGAGGCGAATGAAGCCCTGGCGATAGAGATCGACGAAGCCGTGCTCGTCACTCACGGATAACCCTTTCCGAACATCCCCTTACGAGGCGGATGAGAGCGATGGTCGCGCATCGATGTCCCGGCGCCATGATCCAAGTCAACCCTGCCCTGCCTTCGTACCGATCTCGCGCAACGCGCGCCTGGAACCGCGTATCTGCATCACGGCCGAGCGCGGCCGCCTGTCCCGGGGTTAAACCTGCCTTAAGCGGCCGCGTGTTCGTTAAGATCACCCCGGAAGTGATCTCGATCCTCGATTACCGGAAGGGCTTCGGCCACACCGAGCTGGTGCGCGTCGACGCCGCCGGACTCCACGGGTGAGTCCGGGTGGAGCGATCCGTGTCATGACCCGCGCCAGTGACCGCGCGCAGCCTGCGGAGGACATCTCCCACCGGATCTGGGAGACGCGCTACCGCTCGGGCGGCACCGGGGACATGGCCGAACGCACGATCGAACAAACCTGGCGCCGCATCGCGCGGGCGCTTGCGGCCGCCGAGCCTCGCAACCGGGACCCTTGGGAGCAGCGCTTCTACGCTGCGCTCGAAGGTTTCCGCTTCCTGCCCGGCGGGCGGATCCAGGCCGGCGCCGGCACGCAAAAGCGGCTGACGCTCTTCAACTGCTTCGTCATGGGCCGCATCGAGGATTCGCTCGACGGCATCTTCGACGCGCTCAAGGAAGGCGCGCTCACCATGCAGCAGGGAGGAGGCGTCGGCTACGACTTCTCGACGCTGCGCCCGCGCGGCTCGCTCGCCCGCACTTCCGGCGCGATCGCGTCGGGCCCGGTATCGTTCATGCACATCTGGGACAGCATGTGCGGCACGCTGCTCTCGACCGGCAGCCGCCGCGGCGCGATGATCGGCACGCTGCGTTGCGACCATCCCGACATCGAAGAGTTCGTCGACGCCAAGCGCGACGAGCGGGCGCTGCGCCGGTTCAACCTCTCGGTGCTGGTGACCGACGAGTTCATGGGCGCGATCGAAGCCGACGGAGACTGGCCGCTCGTCTTCCCGACTGGCCGCCACGAGGAAGAAAGCGCCGAGGTCGTCGAGCGGGACTGGCCGGGCGCGGCCGCGCCCCAGCGCTGCCGGGTGCATCGCCGCGTCTCGGCACGAGCGCTGTGGGAGCGCATCATGCGCGCGGCGTACGACTGCGCGGAGCCTGGCGTGCTCTTCATCGATCGCATCCAGCGCGCCAACAACCTTTACTACTGCGAGCAGATCAGCGCCACCAATCCCTGCGGCGAGATCCCACTGCCGGCCTACGGTGCCTGCGATCTGGGGTCGATCAACCTCACGCGATTCGTCGACCGGCCGTTCAGCGACGACGCCGCGCTCGACTGCGCCTCGATCGCGGCGACCGCGCGCGTCGCCGTGCGCATGCTCGATAACGTCTACGATGTCTCCCAGTTCCCGCTCGCGCAGCAGGCGACCGTGGCCCGAAGCTCGCGCCGCGTGGGGCTCGGCATCACGGGGCTGGCCGATGCGCTCATCATGCTCGGCGTCAGGTACGGCTCGGAACGAGCGCTGCAGCTCTCCGACGAAATCATGCGCACCGTCTGCCATGCGGCGTATCGCGCGTCGATCGACCTCGCGCGTGAAAAGGGCTCGTTTCCACAGTTTGCGGCCGACGACTACGTGCGCGGCGAGTTCGTCCGCGCGCTCCCCGGCGAGATGGTCGCTGCGATCAAGAAGGAGGGTATCCGCAATAGCCATCTGACGGCGGTCGCGCCGACGGGGACGATCAGCCTGCTCGCGGGCAACGTCTCGAGCAGCCTGGAGCCGGTCTATGCGTTCACCCTGCAGCGCCGTATCCGCCAGGCCGACGGCGCCGAGATGACCGTGGCGGTGGAAGACTACGCGCACCGGCTGTTCCGCGACCGGTTCGGCACTGCGGCGCCGCTGCCCGCGGCGTTCGTGACGGTCGCACAAGTCGCGCCGGAAGCGCAGCTCGCGACGCAGGCCGCGCTGCAGCGGCACGTCGACAACGCGATCTCGAAGACGGTCAATGTCCCGGCCGAGTACGGATTCGAGGTGTTCCGCAGCCTCTACGAGCGCGCGTACGCGCTCGGGCTCAAAGGCTGCGCCGCATTCCGGCCCAATCCCGTCACCGGCGAAGTACTGACACCGGATGCGCCCGGCGGAGGCGATGCGGAGCGCCGGGTTCCTCGGTCCTGTGCCTATTGAGCTGCCCGTGTGTCGCGGGCGAAGCGCCCGTCCGACCGCCCACGCCAAATCGGCCCGTGCCTTGGCCATTCGCCGTTTGACGTCGATCAAGACGACCGGACACGTTCTGAAGTATTGTTTCTTCTATTCAAAGTGGAATGGGGGTTAGCCATGTTCTCCGGCGTCTTCAACCTGCCCTGGTGGGGCGACGTGGCCGTCGCCCTGCTGCTGACCCATGTCACGATTGTTGCCGTGACCGTATTTCTGCACCGGCACCAGGCGCACCGTGCGCTCGATCTTCATCCGGCCGCCAGCCACTTCTTCCGGCTGTGGTTATGGTTGACCACGGGCATGGTTACCAAGGAGTGGGCGGCGGTGCACCGCAAGCACCATGCCAAATGCGAGACGCCCGAGGACCCGCATAGTCCGCAGATTCTGGGCATCAATCGCGTACTGTGGGGCGGCGTGTTCCTCTACGTCACGGAGGCCAGAAAGGCCGAGACCCTCGAGCGCTACGGCCAAGGCACGCCGGACGACTGGCTGGAACGCAACGTCTATTCGAGGTTTCAGGTCACCGGGCTGACGCTGATGGGCGCGGTTGACGTCGTTCTGTTCGGCCTCGTGCCGGGCATCTTCATTCTCGTCACCCAGATCGTGTGGATCCCGTTCTGGGCTGCCGGCGTGATCAACGGGATCGGCCACTATTGGGGCTACCGCCACTGGTCGACTCCGGACGCGAGCACCAACATCGTCCCGGTAGGTATCCTGATCGGCGGCGAGGAGTTGCATAACAACCACCATGCCTACCCGACGTCGGCGAAGCTGTCGATGAAATGGTACGAATTCGACATCGGCTGGCTCTACATCCGGCTGCTCCAGGCGGTTGGGATGGCGAGGGTCAAGCACACCGCGCCGACGCCGCATCTGGGCGCCGCCAAACCCGCCGTCGACCCGCAGACGCTGCAGGCGATCATCGCCTGCCGTTACGCGGTATTGGCGCAGTACGGCAGGTCTCTGCGGCGCGCCTATCGCGAAGAACTCGCCAAGCTGCACCGCTTCGCGCCGCACGATGCGCTTGCGTTGCAGACCGTCGAGCCCTGGCTGGACCGCGATGAAAAGCTGCTTCGCGAGCACGAGCGGGCTAGGCTGGCCGAGCTGTTGCCGAAGTCGCAGGTCTTGCAAACGATGGTCGCGATGCGCCGTGAACTCGTTGCAGTGTGGGGACGGTCGATGGCGACGCGCGAGCAACTCGTCGCGCAGCTGCAGGACTGGTGCCGACGCGCTGAGACGAGCGAGATCAAGCCGCTGGCCGAATTCTCGCGCCAGCTGCGTTGTTACGCGTGATCCCGGCGCTCAATCCGATGCAGCCAGCCAGCGCTTGATCTGCGCGTAGACTTCCGGTCGGCTGAGCAGGTCGAGGTGATTGGTGCCATGGGCCACCCACTGGCGTGACTCGTCGAACGTCAAGGCAAGCTTCGGATTCGCGTGGCGGCCGAGCGCGCTTTCCAGCGGAACGATGCCGTCGCCCATCAACCGGTCGTTGAGGTCGCCCGCCGTTTTGCCAATGGTTCCGGCGATTGCGTAGCAGGTGACGCCTTTCGGCAACGGCACTGCCGCACGAAGGTCGCCGCCGCACCGGAAGCGATCGCGCTTTTTCCAATCCTCGTCCACCAGGCTTCCGAACCGCAGATCGGTGATGCCCGCGCTCCGGATCTTGCCCAGGCGAACCAGTGGAGCCGAGTATCTGCTCGCGCTGAGCAGGATATCCACCCAATGGCCGCCCCGCTCGAGCGGCGCCCCATGATGCGGCGTGCCGATGAAAACGAGCTTGTCGAGCCGCCGCAGCCAGGCGTGGCGCGCCAGCGCGCCGTAACGGCAAGCGCTGCGGGCGACGAGCCCGCCCATGCTGTGTCCGATGAGCACGAGTTCGGTCAACGGCGCCGGCCAGAGTCGCACCAGGTCTTCGAGCTGCGTCGCGAACGCGCGCCCGTTGGTGGAGACATGCAGGCCGCTGTTGTAGTGCAGATAGACCGGCGTGTACGCGAGGTCGCGCGCCAGCGCGGCGCCGTGGTCGTGTCGCCTGCGCTTCCATTGCAGATCGTTCATGCACAAGCCGTGCAGCAGCACGACCAGCTTGCCGCGGGCGCGCGGGATCGCCGCGGCCAGCGCCCGGCGCTCTTTCGGCAACGGGACACCGCCCCGGCGCAGGCGCATGGTGATCGCCAGCGGGTTGTTCGACGCCGTCAGGTAATCGCCTAGCACGCCGTTGAGCGCGGCGAGCAGCGCGTTACGACCCGCCCAGGTGCTTCGCTCGGCGAGCAAGGGCTCGAGCCGCGCCAGCAGGCCGTCGAGCCCGTGCCCGACGAGCCCGACCACGCCGCGGATGCTCCGGTAGACCAAGCCTGTGATGCCGTTCGTCCGGCCCCGCTTCGGCTTGGCGAGTATGCCGGGGACGCTGGCGATGTTGTGATGCATCGCCTCGACCAGGTCGACGACGCCGGCGATGCCGTCGATGGTCAGCCGGTTGACACCGCGAAGATCGGCAGCGGTTGGTTGCGTCTGCCTTGTCACGCCACGGTCCCGAACAGGGCCCCGACGCCTGCCGTCATCCCCATGGCAAGCGCGCCCCAGAACGTGACGCGCATTGCGCCCATCGTCACCCTTGCGCCGCCCACGCGTGCAGCCAGCCCACCCAGGATCGCCAGGAACAGCAGCGAAGTTCCGGAGACGACGGGGATCAGACTCGACCCGGAGACCATGGCAACAGGCAACAGCGGCATGGCGGCGCCGACGGCGAAGCTGGCCGCTGATGTAAACGCGGCCTGAATCGGCCGCGCACTGAGCGTCTCGGAGATACCGAGTTCGTCGCGGGCATGCGCGCCCAGCGCGTCATGGGCCATGAGTTGCTCGGCAACCTGTTTCGCGAGTGCGGGATCGACGCCGCGGCCGACGTAGATCGCTGTCAGTTCCCGGCGCTCGCCTTGGTCGTCTGCTGCGAGTTCCGCGCGTTCCAGGTTGAGCGCGGCCTGTTCGGAATCTGCCTGTGAGCGGACCGACACGTACTCACCGGCAGCCATCGACATGGCTCCCGCGACCAGGCCGGCGATCCCAGCGACCATTACGTTGCTGTGAGTCGCGCCCGCGGCGGCGACACCGAGCACCAGGCTCGCTGTCGAAACGATGCCGTCGTTGGCACCCAATACCGCCGCGCGTAACCAGCCGATGCGGTCCGTGCGGTGCCATTCCCTGTGCCGTACTGGCATTCTCGGGCGTCTCTTCGATGCGGGAACCAGTGGACGCTCGTAACGGGGCGACTCTAAGAAACGACTTCGGCTTGCCGGTATTCGGGTAGTAACCGTTCATACTCGCGTTTGACGACCGCATAGCACTCGCATACCTGTGCTTCCAGTTGGAGGCGATCGAGTACCGCAATGTGGCCGCGCCAGCAATGGATCAGTCCCGCCTCTTGCAGCTCTCCAGCGGCCTCCGTGACGCTTTCGCGGCGCACGCCCAGCATATGGGCGATCAGTTCCTGCGTCATCGCCAGTTCGTTCGAGGACAACCGGTCCAGGCATGACAGGATCCAGCGGCACACTTGCTGTTTCAGCGAATGGTACCGGTTGCACACCGCGATCTGCCCGGTTTGCGCGATGAGCGCCTGGGCGTAGCGCAGCAGCAAATGCGACAGCGGGCCGCGGCGCTCGAACTCGTTTTTCATCAGATCCGCCCGCAGCCGATAACTGTAGCCGGGGCTCAGTACCACCGCCTGGCTCGGCGTGCTTTGGCCACTCAGGAACGATGCGACGCCGATTACGCCTTCGCTGCCCGCGACCGCGAATCCTGCCGATGCCCCGTTCTCCGTGACGTAGAACCGGGAAACGATGCCCGCGGTGAGGAAATACAGGTACTTCTCCCGGTCGCCGGCGTGATGAACGGTCCAACCCAGCGGCAAAGGGACGGGCTCAAGATCGGGCAGCAGACACTCATAATCCTTGCGCGGCAGCGCTGCAAGAAGGTGGTTTTGCCTGGGCGTGTGCTGTGCGGATACGGCACGCTTCCTGTCCGTGACCGCGAAACGCGTTTTCGGATACGGCCGAAACGAATCTCCCTGCAACATTTAGCACTCCCCGAGATGGTCGACACCCTATCAGATTGACCTCCCTTTGGAATTGTACCCAGCTCATTCGTCACGGCCATTGATTTCGGTCAACCCTTATGTTCGCTAGTGGACGGAAGCGTTCGGGGAGGAACAGCGCCGTTTCGAACGCTCAGGTTACCCGGAGACAAGTCCAAAAATGCACTGAATCCCTCCGATATCGCCTGTAAAAAGCGACTCTGCGGGTCGGGTATCTGTGCGACAGCGTACAGAACTGGCCGGCAAGGTAGCGTAAGTTGGTGTTGCCGTTGGCAGGAACGCGACGGCGCCAAGACGCATTGAGGTCCGCCGATCTAAGCTTCGATGGCGACCCGATAAGGAGATCCCTGGGGTCACGCCTCGGCTTTCCCAATCTTTCAGTACAGCGCGCCGGGCTCTTACCGGCAGACGTTATCAGGAGCAAATCATGAGCATGAACAAAGACCAACTCAAAGGCCGAGTCAAAGAAGCGAAAGGCAAGATCAAGGAAGTCGCCGGCAAGCTCGTGGGCAACCAGACTCTGGAAGCAAAAGGCAAGGTTCAAAAAGTTCTCGGCAAGGTTCAAGCAAAGTTTGGTGACGTCAAGCAAGACATGAAAGACTCGACGAAGGGCGCCTGAGGTCAGCCCATGGTTCTCGGCGGGAAGAGTGCCTTCTAACCGGCAAACATCTCCCGCTGCGGATTGTCGCGGGCGCATGGACTTCTGCAATCCGGTCGATCCGTCCGCTGCATTCGGTCGGGTCCGCCACCTGACAAAGGAGCAAGGCATGACATATCCTGCAATTGATGTCGACCAAGCGCTGAAGAGCTTGGCGAGCCAGTCAATCAAGCAAGGTAGGGACGTGCGCGCCGCGGTACGGAGCCTGACCCTCAAGGCACTGCAACAACGCGAGCTCACGCTGGATCAGATCCGAAAGGTCCTCCGTAGCATCACCGAAGGCGTGAATCTCGGTGTGGCCAAGCGCGAGACGAAGGTCGAGAAGGCGCTTTCCGATACGCTGGCCGGCATGGACGATGCGTTGCTCAAGGCGGTCCAAGCGAGCAACGTCGCCCTGCACAGGCTAACGGGCGAGGGTTACGACTACGAAGACTCCAACCTGAAGCAAGTCCTCGACGAACTGGAAAAGCTCGAGGACGAGTTCCTCCAGAGCATTGTGACGGCGACGGACAGTGCCAGCGAGAAGATCAAGGCGCCATGGGACCGGGTGCTGAAGCAGACGCGGCTGTCTGGCACCGCCACGGGCACTCAGGTGGCGTCAACCGTTCGGGACTATGCAAAGCGAGCACAGGCGGCAATGCGTGAGCAGCGCGAGACGGGCTTCAAGACGGCGCATCTGCTCACACAGAACTTCGCCACCCTGGCAAGCGGGATATTGATCGGAATGTCCGAGGGGTTGGGAGCCAAGCATGCTTCAAAGAGAAAAACGAAGACAGCGAAAGGCCGCAAGATCACGAAGACCACCAAGAGTGCGACTGCCAAGTCAGCCAAGGGCGCAACGGCAAAGACCGCGAAGCGCCGCAAGACTGCGAAGCGTGCCAAGACAACAGCGGCACGCAAATCCAAATAACCTGTGGAGGATCACGGAGAATCGACCGACTTGCGACGTCAGTCAGCGTCGATGGAGCGAACAATCGGTCGTGAATCCGGCACCGGACGCGAACCTTGGCGCCCGGGAACTCCTTGCTGCAACACGATCACATGTTGTCGGATTTCCGTGATCGCCGACCCTGAATCTTTCGGGACAAAGGAGTAGCCGCAAGGTGTACTGCTCGACGCGAGATCTCGGTCCCTGATGTCCGATGGCGTAATTGGAAATACGCGGCACGTGAGCGGACGATCATCGTATATCGAACAAAGCCGCGATTCCACGTCCCAATGCGGGCATTTGAAAAGAAGGTTGCAGCTGGCGCCGCATGAGATGCAGCCCCCGGTCAAACCGTGTTTGCGTTGCAAATGCAAGGCCAAGCCGGGAACACAACAGATGATCGCTCGTCGTATCTTGCCGCGGATGATTGTCCTTCCCGTCTTCCGTAAGATTGCTTCCGGATTGACGGCGATCGCCCACATGAATGCGCGCAAGTACCGGGCCCCGTATCGAATTCGTCGGAACGCCCGCGCGTACGGCCGGGGCGCGTTCATCGTCCTGCCGGTCGGCATATACGCTTGGCTTCGCGAACAAGGCTTTCCTGATGAACTCATCGGGCTTGTATCCATTGTATCGTAACGTACTGCTGAATTTCGGCTGCCTCCTGATCGTGCTGTCAAGTTGACAGACGCGCATTGAGATATATCAAACATTGATGCTAGATTCGATTCACCCGCGCGCTGGATGGCACGAGAGCGGCGAGGCGGTCGAGCCGTTCCAGGGGAGCCAGGACCAGCGGGCTGGCGTGTGCCACAAATTCGATCAGCGTTGCCTCAAACGAAACCTCTACGCCCTCGCGGCGGGGCGGCGGACTCGATACGCACCGCGGCATCCACGGAAAACCCGGGTTTCCTAGCCATGCTCCCGCGGCCGCTCGGCCCATTCCTTGGCCTTGGCAATTGCGATGCGGATCGCCTTGCCCTCATCCATGCCCTCGTCGAGCAATGCATTCGCGATCTCGATCGCTTTCTCGCGCACGAGCGGCGGGAGGTGTTTCATCGACGTCGGGAAGTAGGTCGAATTCCAGGGCATGGTTGCTCGGCGACTTCCCGTTCAGCGGGCTTGCGCGTTTTCCGCGCGCGGGCGCGGCGAGCGCGCGCCGTCGCGCCAAAGCAGCGGCAGGATCTCTCCCAAGCCGCGCGTGTTGAGCACGTCCTCGCGCCTGAGCCAGCCGCGGCGCGCCTGCCCGACGCCGTAGTGGAGATTGGCGAACTGCCCTGTGTCGTGCGCATCGGAGTCGATCGCCACCAGGACGCCCTCGTCTTTGGCCATGCGGCAATTCGTGTCGGTAAGATCAAGCCGCTCCGGATGCGCGTTCAACTCGAGGTAGATGTGCCGCGCCTTCGCCTTGCGCACGATCTTGAGCATGTCGACGTCGTAGGGCTCGCGCTCGCCGATGAGCCGCCCGGTCGGATGCGCGAGCAGCGTCACGTGCGGGTTTTCGAGCGCGCGCAGGATGCGCTCGGTCTGCTGCGCGCGCGACAGGTTGAAGCGGCTGTGGACCGCGGCAACGACGATGTCGAGTTCCGCGAGCACGCTGTCGGGCAGATCGAGCGTGCCGTCGTCGAGGATGTCGACCTCGATGCCCTTGAGCACGCGAATGCCCTTGCGCTTCGCGTTGAGCCGGTCGATGGCGTCGGCCTGCCGCCGCAGCCGCTCCGGGTCGAGTCCGTGCGCCATCGTCTGCCGCCGCGAATGCTCGGTGATCGCGAGGTACTCGAAACCGAGCGCCTGCGCTGCGGCGACCATGTCCTCCAGCGAGTTGCGACCATCAGTCGCGGTCGTGTGCGCGTGCAGATCGCCCTTGAGGTCCGCGACTTCGACGAGCTGCGGCAGCCCTCCCGCCCGCGCGGCCTCGATCTCGCCTCGGTCCTCGCGCAGCTCGGGCGGGATCTCGGGCAGCCCGATGATCCGGTAAACCGATGCTTCGGTGTCTCCAGCGATCCGCTTGGTGCCCTTGAACACGCCGTACTCGTTGATCTTGAGCCCGCGTTCCTGTGCGATGCGGCGCAGCGCGATGTTGTGCGCCTTGGAGCCGGTGAAATAGACGAGCGCCGCGCCGAAACTCTCCGCCGCGACCACGCGCAGATCCACCTGCAGCCCGGACTTCAGCCGCACGCTCGCGCGGGTCCCGCCCTGCGCGAGAACTTCCGCCACGTCGGGATAGGCAACGAACCGTTCCATCGCGGCATTCGCCTTCCGCACAGTGACCAGGAGGTCGAGATCGCCGACCGTTTCCCGCATGCGGCGGAAGCTTCCGGCCACGACGACCCGCTCCACGCCCTGCGCCCGCTCGAGGTGGCGCACCAGCGCTTCCGCGTATTGCGCGGCGGTCGCGAGTTTCACGCGCGTCTCCACCAACAAGCGCGCGGCCACCGCCGCCTCGATCTGGCGCTCCATCTTCTCCCCGAAGCCGGCAAGCGCGCGGATGCGTCCGTCGCGCGCCGCGCGCAGTACCTGCTCGGGCGTCTGCACGTCGAGGTCGTGCCAGAGCGCCGCGACGCGCTTGGGTCCCAATCTCGGCACCTTGAGCAGCTCCGTGACCGCCGCCGGCATCTCGCGCCGCAGCCGCTCGAGCAGCGCGCATTTCCCGGTCTCGACGATCTCCCGCATCTTGCCTGCGAGATCGGCTCCGATGCCTGGCAACTCGGTGAGATCGCCTCCGCGCTCGACCATCTGCTTCACGTCGCGCCCGAGTCCCTGCAGCAGGCGCGCGGCGTTGCTGTAGGCGCGCACGCGGAAGACGTTCGCGCCCTGGATCGAAAGGCGGTCGGCGATCTCTTCGAAGATGGCGGCAACTGCCAGGTTCTGAACCGACATCATTTACTCCCGGATTCCCGCGCCCGGATCCGGCCGCCATCGCGCACGGCGTCGCTCGGATAGACGATCACGCGCTCGCCCGGTTCGAGCCCCTCTTCCACCACTGCCTGCAGCCCACCGCGCGGACCGACCCGGACCGTGCGCAATCGCGCGCGGCCGTCGGCCAGAACGAACACTGCCCAGCCTCCGTCGTGGCGGAACAGCGCACCCAGCGGGACCACAACCGCATCGACGCGTTTCTCGACGACGATCCTCGCATCGACCCGATGCGCGTCGCCCAGGTTCTGCCACTCCTCGGGTGCAGCGACGAAGTCGATCACGACGTTGACCCGCTGCTCCTCGACGCCGAGCGCAGAAATCTTGGTGAACGCGGCCGGCTCGACCAGGCGCACCCTCCCGGTGAGCGGTCGTGCATTGCCGCCGTGGTCGAGCTCGACCTCGGCGCCGGGGCGGATCGCGGCGGCATCGGCCGTGAGCACGTCGACGACGACCTCGAGGTTGTGCGGGTCGCCCAGTTCGAGGATCGGTGCACCGACCGGCATCACCGCCTCGCTTTCCTGGACGACGCGCAGCACGCGACCCGCCACCGGCGAACGGATCTGCCAGCGCTGACCGCCAGCGCTGCCGCCCGTCTCCTGCCGCGCGCGCGACTGCGCCGCCCGCGCCAGCGCGACCTGGTGTTCCGCCACGTGTCCATCGAACTCGGCGATCTTGAGGTCCTTCGCCTTCAGCTCGACCTCGCGCTGGACGCGCTCGAGGCTCTCCTTGGACGTGAACCCCTGCCCTGCGAGCTGAGCGGCGCGCGCGAAGTCGGCGTTCGCCTGGTCGAGCGCCACGTGCGCGCGCTCCACCGCCGCGTTCGCGCGCAGCAGTTCCGCCTCGGTTGCACCGACGCGCTCGGCCAGCTCCCGCTCGGTCCGCGTGTCGAACAACGTCGGCGCGGAAGGGACGAGGGTGGCGAGCAACGTGCCGACCTCGACCGCGGCGCCGGACTTAAGCTCCACGCGCAGCAGGCGGCCCGCCAGCGGAGCCGAAACGACGTAGCGCTCGCGCACACGCGTCTTGCCGTCCTCGTCGATCGTCTTCCGGAACGCGCCGCGCGTCACGCCGGCCGCCTCGACCTCGGCCGGCTCGGGCGTGAACGCCCAGACGAGTACGCCGGCCGTGACGATGCCCGCGAGTACCCACGCCGCCTTCCGCATCCATCCCTTGTTCATCGTCTACTCTCTCGTCTTGAGTACGCCGACCAGATCCAGCCGATCGATGCGCCGGCGGACGATCAGCGCACTGGCGGCGCCGGCAACGACGATCGCCAGCGCGGCAAACGCATAGGTGCGCGGCGCGACGATGATCGGGATCGCGATCAGGTCATGATGGCTCATCCGCACGATCGTCCAGGACAGAACGTAGCCCAGCACGCAGCCGAGCGGAATCGCCGCCAGGAGCTCGAGCGCGAGTTCGCCGAGCAGGAACGTCGAGACCTCGCCCCGCGTGAAACCGAGCACCCGCAGGCTGGCCAATTCCCACGAGCGCTCCTGCAGCGCAATGCGGGCATTGTTGTAGACGACGCCGATTGCGATCACCGCGGCGAAGGCGGTGAGAATCGACGTGAAAAACAGCACGTTGCGGGCTGATGTGTCCCGGAAGCTGGCGAGCATCGCGGTCTTGCTCGTGGCGATCGCCACGCGGGGGAACGTCTTGAGGTGCCGGAACAGCGCATCGCTTTGCGACGCATCCAGCCGTACGGAGACTGCGGAAAGCAGATCACCCTCGCCCATCAGGCGATTCAGCGCGCCGAGATCCATGTAAGCGGACAGTCCGATCAGGTCCCGCACGACGCCGACGACCGGCACCAGGCGCTTGTGGCGCTCGCCTGCCAAGGCTTCGACCAGAATGCGATCCCCGACGCGAACCTCGAGCCGATCCGCCAGGCGATCGGTGAGCAGAATCCCCTCGGCCGGGATCGGGATCCGGTCCAACCCCGCATTCAGGAGTCGCCGCAACTCGCCGTCCGGAGGCAGCCCCTGAATCGCGGTACGGTAGAAGTGATGCTCCGCGACCAGACGCGCCGGCACATCGCGGGAGCCTTCGGCCAGCATCACGCCCGGCATGCGCGCGACTTCGTGTTCCACCCGCGGGCCCAGCGCGTCGACGAGCACGATGTCGGCGTCGGCGCGCTGCGCCGCTTCGAACTGCACGCCGATCATGTAATCGAGCGCGTCGCGCCAGAACATGCCGCATACGATGATCGCCATCGCCGATGCAATGCCAAACGCGGTCAGCAGTGCCCGCCAGGGGCGCCGCTCCATGGTGCGAATCGTCATGCGCATGGCGGGCGTGAGCAGACGGCCCAGGCCCAGCCGCTCCATCAGCGTCGGGCGATAGATCCCGGGGAATGGCGGGCGCATCGCCTCTGCCGGCGCCAGGCTGGCGGCCTTGCGCACCGCGCCGAGCGCCCCGGCGAAGGCTGCGAAAAGCGTGACCGCGGTGGCGGCCAGCACGATCCAGGGCGGCATGACGAACGTGTAACTGGGAAAGTGAAAGAACTCCGCGTACAGGCGGGTAACCGCGTTTCCGAACCAAGCGCCGACGAGGATGCCGATCACCGTGCCTATGAATACGATCAAGCCCACCTGCAACAGATAGTGTGCCGCGAGCGTGCCGTTGCCGTAGCCAAGCGCCTTGAGTGCAGCGATCTGCTCGCGCTGCGTCGCCACCTGCCGGTTCAGCACGACGTTGAGCAGGAAGGCAGCCACGCCGAGGAAGATCGAAGGAAGCAGCGTGCCGGTGACCTTCCACTGATCGATCTCCTGACCCAGGATGCGGTGCGAAAGCTGCTCGTCGCGGCCGTAGGCGCCCACGCCGCCATAGGGCTCGAGCAGCCGATCGAGCGCGTCGATGACGCTGCGTTGCGAGGCGCCAGGGGCGAGCCGCACGGTCACGTGATTAAACGCGCCTTCCATGTTGTAGGCGGCCGCGAGGCGCTCACGGCCGATCCAGAAAACGCCGAAGCTCCGGTCGTCGGGAAACGCGCCGCCCCGGCTGGCAAAGATATATTCGGGCGAAAGGCCAACGCCCACGATCGACAGCGTCTCCTTCCTGCCGTTGATCAGTGCCGTGATGGTCTGGCCCGGGCTCAGGCGGCGCGTCGTCGCGAAGCCCTCGGAGACCACGACCTCGGCGACCTGTCCGTGCTCCGGCGCGCGGCCGCGCCGGATCACCAGCTGGTTGAGCCGGGGCGGGCTGGCCTCATCGAGCCCGATCATGCGTCCGACGACCGGTTCGGCCACGCCCGGGACATCCAGCGTGACGTCGAACACGACTGTCGTCTCGGCGTCGCTGACGCCGGGGATCTCTAGGATGCGCCGCTCGATCTCGCGCGGGGCGCGCTTGATGTCCGAGAACGCGTCGCCGAAGCGCGCCGATTCGTAAAATGACTCGCGGGCGTTCACCAGCGAATAGTAGGTCGCGAACGACCCGGCGAACCCCGACAGCGCGCTGGCAACGACCAACGCGACGGTGAGGACCTGGCTCTTCAGTTGCCACAGGTCGCGTAACAACTTGCGGTCGATCGCTCTCACCAGGACAGCTCCGCCGGCGTAAGCTTGCGGGCGATCGTCTCCACGCGGGCGATGCGCCCGTCGGCCAAATGCAGCACGCGGTCCGCCATGCCGGCGATGGCGGCGTTGTGGGTGATCACCACAGCGGTGGTGCCGAGCTCGGCGTTGATCTTCGCTATCACCTCCAGGACGACCTTTCCAGTCGGGTAATCCAGCGCGCCGGTCGGCTCGTCGCACAGCAGAACGTCGGGTCGCTTGGCGATCGCGCGGGCGATCGCGACCCGCTGCTGCTCGCCGCCGGAAAGTTGCGATGGAAAGTGATTGGCACGCGGCATGAGTCCCACGAGATCGATCGCCTCGTCGGCGTTCATCGGGTTGGGCGCGATGTCGGTCACCAGCGCGATGTTCTCGCGGACGGTGAGGCTCGGGATCAGGTTGTAGAACTGGAAGACGAAGCCGACGTGATCGCGGCGATAGCGGGTCAGCATCGCTTCGTCGGCCGCGGCGAGGTCGTGATCGCGCCAGCACGCCACGCCGCTGCTGGGCACGTCGAGCCCGCCGAGAATGTTGAGCAGCGTCGATTTGCCGCTGCCCGACGGGCCGAGCAGGACGACAAATTCCCCCTCGAAGATCTCGAGGTCGAGGTCGCGCAGCGCTCGCACTTCGACCTCCCCCATCCGGTAGGTCTTGCACAAACCGCGGGCGACGAATACGGCGGGCTTATTCAACGTCTTAATGCTCGGTGAAGCGGCGATCCTGTGGCACCCATGGTACGGCCGGCATCGGCATTCCCGGGTTGATGCGGGTCAAGGGTGTGGTTCCGGTCGCAAGGCCCGGGCTCTCCACGGCCTACGGCAGGCGCATTGATCTCGCGCAAGGACGACGATGCGATCGCCGCCTATGCTTCCGGTATCCGACCCATGGCGGATCGTGGACGCTCCGGCGTCGCGAGCCGCACAGAACATGATCACCTACCAAACCATCCTCGTTCACATTGACCAAAGGGCCGAATGCCAGAGCCGGCTCGGGGTCGGCGTTGGCCTTGCTCGAGACTTCGCGGCACAGCTCGTCGGCATGTACCTCGACGATGTGCCGGAGATCACCCCTTCGGTCGCGGCGCTGCTCCCGGATGACATCGTCGCGCGGTACATGCAAAACGCCGCCGACACCCAGCGTTCGGCGGAAGACGCGTTCCGTCAGGGCGCGGCTGCGGCCGGCGTCACCGACGTCGAATGGCGGGCGCCCGCAGGGTCGCCGCTCGACGCAGCTGTGGCGCACGCCCGCTGCGCCGATCTGGTCGTCATCGGCCAGCCCGATCCGGCCGAGGCTGGTTGGTCCTTCGCGGCCCAGCTTGCCGCGGCAGTGCTGCTCGAAGGGGGACGGCCGGTGCTCGTCGTTCCGTATGTCGGCGCGCCGGCGAGCGTCGGAACCAATGTTTTAATCGCCTGGGACGGCGGACGCGAGGCCTCGCGCGCGCTCGCCGACGCGATGCCGATCCTCGTTCGCGCGCGCCAGGTGACCGTCGCCTGTCTCGACCCGAGCGCGTCCGCGCGCGGCGCGGATGCCGCGGCGCGCGATCGACTCTTGGCCTATCTGCACCGCCATGGCGTCGCCGCGCGCCTCGAATACCACAACCTCGGCGGAGGCGATATCGCCATCGGCGACTGGTTGCTGTCGCGAACCGCCGACTTGGGCGGCGATCTGATCGTGATGGGGGGGTACGGCCATCCGCGATGGCGCGAGCGGGTCCTGGGCGGCGCCACGCGGGCGCTGCTCTCGGCGATGACGGTCCCTGTCCTAATGGCGCACTAATGCTTCGTCCGCCGGCGTCTCCACCCACCGCCAGGCGGGTCCGGCCTCGAATCCCGATGGGCCATCGCCGCCGCGCGGGCGCGTAACGCATGAATCGACCCAACCTCCTCCACAGGCCTGCGCTGTTCGCGCTGATCGCGGTGGGCGTGATCGTCGTCGGCGCTGTCGCGTGGCAACTGACCGAGCGACCTGGCGCCGACAGCGGATACCGTACGGCGCCGGCGAATACCACCGACGTGACCCAGACCGTGTCCGCGAACGGCACGCTCAACCCGGTGGTGCTGGTCAACGTCGGCACGCAGGTCTCGGGGACGGTGAAGAAGCTTCACGTCGATTTCAACGACCACGTGAAAGCAGGTCAGGTGCTGCTCGAGCTCGACCCTGCCCTGTTGCAGGCGCAAGTCCGGCAGGACGAGGCCAACCTCAGCAATGCGCGCGCAAGCCTCGAACTGGCCGAAGCCAACGAGGCGCGCAGCACGACGCTATGGGCGCAGGACTCGATCGCCAAGCAGGCGCTGGACAGCGCAGTCCAGGCGCGAGCGTCGGCCCGAGCCATGGTCGAGCTGGCCGCCGCGCAGCTCGCGAAGGATCGGACGAACCTCGATTACAGCGTGATCCGTTCGCCGGTGTCCGGCGTCGTGGTCAGCCGGGCGGTCGATCTGGGGCAGACGGTGGCCGCGAGCTTCCAGACGCCCACGCTGTTCCAGATCGCGCAGGACCTCTCCAAGATGCAGATCGACTCGAGCTTCGCCGAGGCGGACATCGGCAAGATCAGAGTCGGACAGCAGGTTCAGTTCACCGTCGACGCCTTTCCGGACCGTACCTTCAACGCCAGCGTCAAACAGATCCGCCTCAACCCGACGACGCAGCAGAACGTCGTGACCTACGACGTGGTGGTCGCCGTCGACAATCCTGACCAGATCCTCATGCCCGGTATGACCGCGTACGTCAACGTCGAGGTCGCGCAACGCAAGACCGTGCTCGTCGTCCCCAACGCGGCGCTGCGCTTTCATCCGGCGGAGGCGGCCGAGAGCGTCGCACAGCGCAAGGCACCGTCGCGCGCCACTGCGCGCGGAGGCACGGTCTACCTGCTCGACGGCCAGACGCCTCGGGGGGTCCCGGTGCAGATCGGCATCACCGACGGCCGCGTCACCGAGATCGTCGCTGGAGACTTGAAACCCGGCGATCAGGTCGTCGTCGGCGCGCCGGAAGCCACCGCCGAGGCGAGTCAGAGCACGCTGCGCATGAGGCTGTTCTGATGGGCGCGGAAGCGCTGATCCACACCGAGCGCCTCTGCAAGGATTACGAGACGGCCGCCGGCCCGCTGCGGGTACTGCGAGACGTGAACCTCGTCATCCGGCCCGGTGAGTTCGTCGCGATCATGGGCCCATCCGGGTCCGGCAAGTCGACGTTCATGAACATCCTCGGTTGCCTCGACCTGCCCACCAGCGGGCGTTACACGCTGGATGGGCGCGACGTGAGCACGCTCGACCGCGATCAGCTCGCGCAGCTCCGCAACGACGTCATCGGCTTCGTCTTCCAGGGTTACAACCTGTTGCCGCGCGAGTCGCTGGTGGACAACGTGGCGCTGCCGTTGCTCTACGCCGGGGTCGGGCGGGAGGAGCGCACGCGCCGGGCGACGGAGCTTCTCGCGCGCGTCGGCCTCGCGAGCTTCAGCGAGTTCGTCCCCAACCAGATCTCCGGCGGCCAGCAGCAGCGTGTGGCGATCGCCCGGGCGCTCGTCAACCGCCCGCGGCTCATCCTCGCCGACGAGCCCACCGGCAATCTGGACACGACGACCAGCCACGACATCATGGACCAGCTTGCCCGCCTCAATGCCGAGGAGCGGCTCACGATCGTGCTCGTCACCCACGAGCGGGACATCGCCAAGTATGCGCGCCGGTTGGTGCGGTTCGTCGACGGGCGCATCACGCACGATGGCGGCGTGTCCGTCGACGCGACGGAGGCCGCACCCGCATGATCGCCCCAATGCTCGAGGAAGCCTGGCACGCGATAGGCGCGAATCGGCTGCGCTCGTTCCTCACCATGCTCGGCATGATGATCGGCGTCGCCGCCGTGATCATGATGCTCGCCGTCGGTCAGGGCGCGCAATACGCGGTCGACCAGTCGATCGCCTCGATGGGGAGCAACCTCTTCATCGTCATGTCCGGCTCGACGACATCCGGCGGCATCCGCATGGGGATGGGTGCGACGCCGACGCTTACCACCGGTGACGCCGAGGCGATCGGCGAGCTGGCGTCGATCGCCGCCGTGGCGCCCGTCGCGCCGGGCACCGCGCAGCTCGTCTACGGCTCGAATAACTGGAGCACGATGGTGGCCGGGACCACGCCCGGCTACCTCGCGGTGCGCGACTGGGCCGTCGAGTCGGGCTATCCATTCACCGATTCGGACGTGCGCTCGGCCACGCGCGTTGCGCTGCTCGGGCGCACGGTGGCGCGGAACCTCTTCGGCGATGCGGACCCGGTCGGCAAGACGATCCGGATCAAGCAAAGCCCGTTCCTGGTGATCGGCCTGCTCGCGCCGAAAGGGCAGAGCCTCGACGGCCGCGATCAGGACGACACCGCGTTTGTCCCGGTGACGACCGCGCAGAGGCGGCTGTTCGGCACGCAGTTTCCCGGCAGCGTGCGCTTCATCGTCGCCCAAGCGACCTCGGCGGAGGCGATGACGGCGGCCGAGCGTGACATGACGCAGCTGTTGCGGCAGCGCCATCACCTGACCGAGCGCACCGACAACGATTTCGACGTCCGCAACCTCACCGCGCTGGCCAACGCGGCGGCGCAGACCACGCGCGTGATGTCGATCATGCTCGGCGCGATCGCGTCGGTCTCGCTGCTCGTGGGCGGCATCGGGATCATGAACATCATGCTGGTGTCGGTCACCGAACGCACGCGTGAGATCGGCATCCGGATGGCGATCGGCGCGCGCGAGCGGGACATCCGCATCCAGTTCCTCCTCGAGGCGATTATCATCTCGCTCATCGGCTGCACGGTGGGCGTGATCCTCGGGGTGGGCGCGGCGGTCGGCGCCAACTTCGCGGCCAGCGTCCCCGTCGTCGTCACCGGCGCGGCCGTCCTGCTCGGCTTCCTCGTGGCGACCGGCGTCGGCGTATTCTTCGGTTTCTACCCGGCGAACAAGGCGGCGCGGCTGAAGCCGATCGACGCGCTGCGCTACCAATGATCGGCGCCACACGGCGGACCCGTGCGTCCCATTCCGGCCCGCGAAGCCGATGCGCTTATCGCCTCGCCGCGTTCGGCATGATCGCCAGCGTGACGCCGATCTCGTGCTCTCCGGCGCCGAGCTCCCAGGACAGCGTCACCGTGGCCGATTGCATGATCCGCTCGAATCCCTGCTCGGATTGCGACACCGTGTGGTAGGGCCGGGCGAAGACTCGCCCCGGGCGGTTCCAGCCTAGCTTCACTGCGGCACCGAGGAAGGTGTCGTCGAGCGTGAACTCGATCGTCTCCTCCAGCGCGAGCGAATCGCCGAAGCCGCCGCGGATCGCACCGGCGTGCAGGAAACGGCCCCCCGGCCCATCGCAGCTCGGCAACGCGAGGTCCAGCTCCACCTCGAGGCGGCCTGCTGTGGCGGCAGCGACCCGATAGAGCACGTCGAGGCAGTTCGCGCCGACGGTTACGTGTTTTTCGATCGCGGCCGGTCCGCTTGCCGCGCGGAAGCGTACGGCCGGTGATCGCGTCTGTTCGTCTTCGACCACGTAGCCGTCGATCGGCGTGCGCTCGCCATCGCGCGCGACCCATGCGTCGACAAAGAGCGCGCGCGCGCGCCCATCCGGCACGACCTCGGCGGCGCCGATCTCGTGCCGGAAGCTGACCCTGTCGTGGGCGGAAGCGATGCCGGCCTCGGGCGCCGCCTTGCCCTGCGCCTGGACGATGGTGCGGTGATAGTGCTCGGCGTGACGCCGCATCGTGTCGCCAAAATTCTGCGCGAGCGCATAGGCATCGAGCTCGCAGATCGACGCGCGGCCGTCGTCGCGGACGATCGCCTGCAGCGTGTCGGTGTGGAGGAGGATCTCGTCGACGCCGTCGTGGTCGAGATCGGCGCGGAGGCGGGCAGGTCGCGGTGCCGACTGGTCGAGCGCGGCCTCGAGCGCGACGAGCGCCCCGTAGACACCGCGGCGCAGATGCGGCAGGTAGATCCCGCCGAACAAGCCGTGCCAGTATGCATCGTTGGCCTGCGCCAGGTACAGCAGCCGCGTCCATGCCGGATCGGGCGCTCCAGGCAACGCGGCGAGCCGCGCGGAAAGCGCGAGCATTCTCTTGTGCATCCAGTTCGCCTCGGGATAGCGGGAGAGGAAATTCCTCCAGATCCCTCCGCGCACGAACGGCTTGGTCTGCTCGTACCGTCCGCTGTCCTTCTCGCGGCGCACCAGGTCCGCGTAGCGATGAGCCAAAGGCGCAGGCAGCGTCCACTCGTTCATTTCGATGTAGCCGGTGGTCGGCAGGTAGACGATGCCGCGCGTGCGATGCGCGGCATGGAAGTCGCGGTAGGTGCGGGTGACGATATGTTTCGAAGCTAAAACGCGGCGCAGGAACTCGGCGAGCCAGCCGCGCCCGTAAACCCATTCGTGCGTTTCCGGCCAGATGCCGAACTTCTCGATGTCGTCGAAATAGATCGCCGCCGCGCCGACGTCGGGACGGCCGAGACTCTCGATGTAGGCGACCGTCGCGGCGGCTGGCGCGAACGGGATCCTGTAGCGCAACGCCTCGGAGATCGGAAACAGGGCGAGCGCTCGCCCGTCGTCCTCGGTCTCGAAGTAACCGTCGAGCTCCGCCGCTTCGCGTCCCGCGCAGAGGAAGTGATAGTCGTCGACGGTGACGTAACGGATGCCGCAGTCGACCAGCGCGGGAACGACGGTCGCCTCCCACACCCGCTCGGTCAACCATGCGCCGCGTGGCGGTTCGCCGAACCGGGCGGCGAGCCTGCGTGAGAGCGCCTGCAACTGGCCCCGCCGATCGCGATCGGGAATGGCTGCCAGCACCGGTTCGGTGTCGCCGCCACCGAACAACTCGACTTGGCCGCGGGCGACCATCTCCTCCAGCAGCCGGATGTCCTCCGGAAAGCGCTCGACGAGCGCGTCGAGCAGCGGCCCGCTGCAGTGGATCGCGAAGCGGAATCCGGGTACCGCGTGCAGCGCCTGCAGAAACGGTCGGTAGCAGCGCGCGTGCGCGTTCTCGATCACCTCGGGAAAGTTGCCCGCAGGTTGGTGGGCGTGCACGCCGAAGAGTAGCGAAACTGACGCGCTCATGGGCGTAGCCTCGCGCGGCGCGAGCAACTGCGCGAAGGTCGCTGCGTCCCGACGCAGCGGTCAAAGCCGGGCGATCGCCGCACCGGGGCCTCTCACGGCATTGCCCGCCGCATGGTGCCGCCCGCCTCGATCTGGCCGCCCCCGTGGCAGATCGGCAGGGCGAGCTCCGGCGGCGCGGCCAGATCGAGCGCAGCGTACAGATGCGCGAGCTTCTCCCGGAACAGGCGATCGAATTCCGCGACCGCGTGCGCCGGATTCGTGTCGGACATCCACCAGAACCAGTCCGAAGCTTCGCACGCGGCAAGCAGAGCGGTCGCGCGCCGCAACTGCTCGCGGGAGAGACGGCCAGCCGCGATCACCCCGTCGTAGCTTGTCTTGGCCGCGCAGAGCAGGTCCCAGGCACGATTCTTCTCCGGCGACCCGATCCAGGTGGCGAAATGTCCGCCCACCCAGCTGCCTGCGACCAGCCGCTCGAGCTCGCCGAACGCGGCCGGCGCACGCGCCGGCGGGTAGGATTCGATGCGCCCGGCGAGCCAGTCGCGGTACGTCGTCGGGCGCACGTGGGCGTGCGTTTCGAGCGCGCCGTACAACGCGGTGAGAAAGTAGTAGCCGTTGTACGGGTAGTACTCCCAACAGTTCTCTCCGTCGAGAGCCACCGTTACCAAAGGCGCTTCGCCGTCCGGAATTGCTGCCGCGATCGCCTCGAGCTCGCCCACCAAGTTCGTCGCCGCGTCGTCGCTGTTCCACTTCGCGTAGTCGAAGCCGATGCGATCGGACAGCACGTCATCGCGAAAAAAACAGGCGAGTTTGGGAGCTCCGGCCGCCAACCGGTAAGGCCGGTAGAGCCAGGGCAAAGGTTCTTCAAGCACATCGCTGCCCTGCTGGAGGCTCTGCCGCAGCACCTGGCCGCCGCTCGCCGCCCAGAGCACGCCGTGCTGCTCGACCAGCGCCAAGAGCTCGGACGACACGGCACCCTCGGCCGGCCACACACCGAACGGTCTCGATCCAAATCGGCGCTCGTGCTCGTGCAGCGCCGTCTCGAGCTGCGCGGCGACGCGCTCCCGCCCGCCAGGATATGCGGGCGCGTGCGGGAGCGCGGCATCGGGAAGTGCCTCGCGTGCGCTCGCGAAGCTCAGCAGCAGCGGCGCCAGCGGATGGTGCTGCGGCGTCGTCGACAGCTCGACGCGATCGCTGCGGGCAAGCCGCGACCAGCGCGGAACGACATCGCGGATTAGCGTGCCGATCAGCGCGAACAGCTCACCGCGGTCGGCGCGCGTGAACTCGCTGCCCTTGGTCATCAACCGCGTCACGACCTCCGACTCGCGGCGCACGGTCTCGCCGGTCCAGCAAAGGTGGTACCAAGTCAGCAGATCGTGCAGGTACGCATCGGACAGGTAGACGTAGGCGTCCCGTCCTTCCGCGTCGACCCGCGCGAAGATCTCGTGCAGCGCGCGGTAGGAGGCGAAAGGCGCAATCAAGCGTTCGTGGTTGGCGTGGAAGCATCGGTCGAGGATTAAACTGCGCTCGGCGGGCGAGATGGGCTCTTCCCCGGCGCGATTGAGCAATGCAAGGAGCGGATCGCGCATGCTCCCGGTCGCGAACTGGTCGGCGTAGTCCTCGAGCTGATCGAGCAGCACCGGCGTGAAGTTGACCACCGCGCGCATGCCCGAATGATGCTCCAGATGCCAGGCCATGTCGGTGTAGTCCTTGATCGCGTGCAGATAAACCCAGGGCAGCCGAAACTCGCCGGTCGCATCATCGCGGTAGTCGGGTTGATGCATGTGCCACAACAGCACCAGATCGAGCCGCCGCGAGGAATCGCCATCGACCGCCATCTATAGCGTCAGCGCTCGTGATGGATGCGCTGCCCGAGCATCTCCGGAACGATCAGCGTCACGCCCCGGTCGGTGACGAAAAAACACTTCCGGTCCTGCTCGGGATCGAAGCCGACGCGAAGGCCTGCCGGCAACGTGCAGTATTTGTCGACGACCGTGCGCTTGAGCTCGACGCCGCGACCCAGTTCGACATCGGGCAACACCACCGATTCCTCAACCGTGCAGTAGCTGTGGACGTGGACGTTGGAGAACAGCAGCGAGCGGCGCACCGTGGAGCCGCTGATGATGCAGCCGCCGGAAACCAGCGAGTCGACCGCTATGCCGCGCCGGCCTTCGATGTCGAAGACGAACTTCGCGGGCGGCAACTGCTCCTGGTAGGTCCAGATCGGCCAGCTCTTGTCGTAGAGATTGAGATCGGGGACGACGTCGGTCAGTGCGATGTTCGCCTCCCAGTATGCGTCCAGCGTTCCGATGTCGCGCCAATAAGGCACGCCTCCGCTCATGTTCACGCAGCTGTCGGCGAAGTTGTGCGCGTGCAGATGCTCGCCCCGACGGACCAGAGCCGGGATCAGGTCCCTCCCGAAGTCGTGGCCGGAGGCCGACTCGGCGGCGTCCTGCGCCACGTCCTGATACAGGAACGCGGCGTTGAAGACATAGATGCCCATGCTGGCGAGCGCCCGATCGGGCCGGCCCGGCATCGGCGCCGGCTGCGTCGACTTTTCCTCGAAACCGATGACGCGGCTGCCGGCGTCGATCGCCATCACGCCCAGCGACTGCGCATCTTCGATCGGCACGTCGATGCAGGCGATCGTCATCGGCGCTCCGGCGGCGACATGGTCCGCCACCATCTTGCCGTAGTCCATCTTGTAGACGTGGTCGCCGGCCAAGATCAGGACATAGCGGGGTGCCTGCCGCCGCAATACGTCGAGGTTCTGGTACACGGCATCCGCGGTGCCTTGATACCACGTCGGGCGGATTCGCTGCTGCGCCGGCAGAAGCTCGACGAACTCGTCGAAACGGCCGTCGAGGAAGCTCCAGCCGCGCTGCACGTGGCGAATCAGGCTCTGGGCCTTGTACTGGGTGCAGATGCCGATCCGGCGTATGCCGGAATTTACGCAATTCGACAGCGCGAAGTCGATGATGCGGAACTTGCCCGCGAACGGTACCGCTGGCTTGGCGCGCCAGTCGGTCAGCTGTTTGAGGCGGCTGCCGCGCCCGCCGGCGAGGATCAGCGCCAGCGTGCTCTTGGTGAGCGCGCCGGGCACGGGCGGGCCGGACTCGCTGCGGCCGGGAGCCAGTAGCATCGTGGGTTCGTCAGGTACGCTCATCGCACATCGTCCCGTATCATCAACGAGGTTCGATCGCCGCGCCTATAATCCATGCGTCATGCGTGCGATCCAGCCCTCTCAAGACCCGCTGCTCGAGCGGTTGCTTTCGGCACGATTGCACGATCCGTTCGCCTTTCTCGGTGCGCAGCGACTCGCAGCCGAGACAGGCGGCTACGCGATCCGCGTGTTCAACCCGATCGCTCGCGCCGCTTGGATCGAAACGGACAGCGGCTGGAGCGCGGCCGAAGCGCAAGGAGATACCGGCGTGTTCGCGATCCAGACGAAGGCGCGTCCGCGCCGCCCGTGGCGCGTGCGCTTCGACGAGCCCGGGCGGCTGCACGAGACTTTCGACCCCTATGCGTTCGGGCCGTCGATCTCGGAACACGACCTGTTCCTGTTCAACGCCGGTCGCCTGCTGCAGGCATACCGAACGCTGGGCGCGCAGCCGATGAAGCGCGAAGGCGTCGACGGAACGCGCTTTGCGGTATGGGCGCCCAACGCCGAGCGCATCAGCGTGGTCGGAGACTTCAACCGCTGGGATGGCCGCATGCATCCGCTCGCCGCTCGCGGCGCGAGCGGCGTGTGGGAGCTGTTCGTTCCCGGCGTGGCCCCTGGCGCGCTCTACAAGTTCGAGATCCGCAGCCGCGCCAGCGGCGAAGTCTTCCTCAAGACGGACCCCTATGCACAATGGTGCGAACAACGGCCGAGCACCGCCGCCAAGGTCGTCGCGCCGAGCGATTACGCGTGGGGCGACGCCGAATGGCTCGAGGTTCGGAGACGCTGGGACTGGCTGCACGCGCCGATCAATATTTACGAGGTGCACGCCGGCTCCTGGCGCCGCCATGCCGACGAGCGGCCCTACAGTTACGCCGAACTTGCCGCCGCGTTGATTCCGTACGTGCGCGAGCTGGGCTGCACGCACGTCGAGCTCCTGCCGCTCACCGAGCATCCGCTCGACGAGTCCTGGGGCTACCAGACCACCGGCTACTTCGCGCCGACTAGCCGCTACGGAACGCCCGACGATCTGCGGCGCTTCGTCGACGCGTTTCATCGCGCGGGGCTCGGCGTGATTCTCGACTGGGTGCCGGGGCATTTTCCGCAGGATGCGTTCGCGCTGTCCCGGTTCGACGGAACGGCGCTCTACGAGCACGAGGATCCGCGCCGCGGGATCCACCACGAGTGGGGCACCCGAGCGTTCAATTACGGTCGCCACGAAGTGCAAACGTTCCTTTTGTCGAGCGCGTACTACTGGCTCTCGGAGTTTCATTTCGACGGGCTGCGCGTCGACGCCGTCGCGTCGATGCTCTATCTCGACTACGCGCGGGAAGCCGACGAGTGGCTGCCGAATGTCCACGGCGGACGCGAGAACCTGGAGGCGATGGAGTTCGTGCGCGCGCTCAACGTGATGGTGCATGGCGAGTTCCCGGGCGCGCTCACCATCGCCGAGGAATCGACCGCGTGGCCGATGGTGTCGCGCCCCGCCTACGTGGGCGGTCTCGGCTTCTCGATGAAGTGGAACATGGGCTGGATGCACGACATCCTCGGCTATCTGCGCCACGACCCCGTTCACCGGCGGTATCACCATGATGCGCTGACTTTCGGGCAACTCTACGCCTATTCCGAGAATTTCGTGCTTCCGTTATCGCACGACGAGGTCGTTCACGGCAAGGGTTCGCTGCTCGCGAAGATGCCGGGCGATGACTGGCAGCGATTCGCCAACGTACGACTGCTCTTCGCGCTGCAGATGACGAGCCCGGGCAAGAAGCTCAACTTCATGGGCAACGAGTTTGCGCAAGCGGTGGAATGGCAAGCGAACGCGGCGCTCGGCTGGATAGAGCCTCGCGACGTCAGCGACGACCGGCATTCGGGAATCGCGCGGCTGTTCCGCGATCTGTCTCGCCTCTATCGCGAGCTGCCGGCGCTCCACGAGCTCGATTTCGACAGCGAAGGATTTCGCTGGATCGACTGTCACGACACGGATCAATCCACCCTCGCTTTCCTGCGCCAGGCGCGCGAGCGATCCGTCGCCGTGATCGTGCTGAATTTCACGCCCGTCGTTCGCGCCGGCTATCGCATCGGCGTGCCGCGCGGCGGGGGATATCGCGAGGTCTGCAACACCGATTCGCGCCTCTATGGTGGCAGCGATATCGGCAACGCCGGCGCCTTAAGCGCCGTGCCGACGCCCTGGATGGGGTTCGCTCACTCGATCGACTTGACCTTGCCTCCGCTGGCCGCGCTGATCCTGGTTCCGGATTGACGCGATATCATCCCGGTGGTGCTGTGCGGAACGCGCCCGGTCTTCCACGACGGCCGATCGCTTCCGCGCCGCGTTCAACGGCAAGGGGGCTCACAGCTTTCCCGCCGGAAGCTTCAGCGGATCACGACGTCGGCCCGTCGGTCACGCTGCCGACTGCGGCCGGCTCTGCAGGCCAGGGTTGGGCCGCAAATGATCGATCTCGGCCTCGGCCTCCAGCCAATCGTCGACGTCGCAGCCATCGGCATAGCCGCGATCGGCAAAGCGACGGAATGCCGCTTCACTGATCAGGCGATGGCGCAAATTCGGATCGATGGCAGCTTGCCCGCCTTCGACGAAGCCCTCGTCGGGGTCCTGCTCCGCTTCCTTCCCAGACGAGATGATCGCCGCGCTGCACGGATGGGGCGGGACCTTATGACGAGACTCGCGCTCATGCGTCGGGCGCTTGCGCGCCTCCGACGCCGACTTGCCGCCGATGGATTGCTTCATGATATTGTCTCCAGATCGCGCGAGACCGTACCCGCTGCCGGCGAACCATCGGGTGCGGGCCCGATCGCGCTAATGGGAAACCGGGAGCCGCGCATGGCCAGGATTGCATGCTCCGCGCTTGTAAATGGCCCCACCAACCCGGGAGCCGCGTCATCGCGCCATTCCTGGCTGTCGCGCGTGCGTCGCAACAGATAATAGCCGGGCTCGCACCGGGGCAACACTGGCCGGATCGACGTCAGCTCGTATGACTCGGCGTCGAACAAATGTCCGTCGACAAGGTGAACGACTTCATACTCGAGCCGCACGTTTCCTCCTCGCCCCTTCCTCCGGCTGCGAGCCCGATGCGGTACAACCACTACCATTTTCCGCGTCAGCCGCGCAGCGGCCACGCATGTTAAAGATTAGCCCTGGTGCCGGAAGGCGTATTGACCAGGATCAAGATTGGGTCACGCCTCGAGCTCCGAGGTTTTCTTGATTTCGCGCAACGGCACCATGCGCGGTATCGGGTACATGAGTATTGCGTGCCGGCGCCGATCGCCGGCGACAGGGCCGGCAATGCACCGCCGGGCAGCGGGATCCGGGGCGTGATGGCGAGCGAGACTGGATACACCGACGTTGCAGGGGGCGAAGCCGAGACCATCGCGTATTTCTCGATGGAAATCGGGCTCGAGGAAACGATCCCGACCTATGCCGGCGGGCTCGGCATGCTTGCCGGCGACACGGTCCGATCTGCGGCGGACATGGCGGTGCCGCTGGTGGCGGTCTCCCTGCTTCATCGCAAGGGTTACTTCCGGCAGCGCCTCGACGCCGCCGGCAACCAGACCGAGGATCCGGTCGAATGGTCGGTCGCCGATCACCTGGCCGAGCTGGCGCCTCGCGTCACGGTCGAAATCGCGCATCGCGCCGCTCAGCTGCGGGCGTGGCAGTACGAAGTACGCGGCGTCTCGGGGCACGTCGTCCCGGTATTCCTGCTCGACTCCGATCTGCCCGAAAACGATGCCGACGACCGGCACCTGACCGACTACCTCTACGGCGGCGACGCGCAGTACCGGCTGTGCCAGGAAGTCATTCTCGGGATCGGCGGCGTGCGCATGCTGCGCGCCCTCGGGTACCGCAACATCCGCCGCTTCCACATGAACGAGGGTCACGCAGCGTTGCTCACCGTCGAGCTGGTTCATGAGCGGGCGCAGGAGCGCGGTGTTCACGTGATCACAGCCGAGCTCCTGAGCTCGATCAAGCCGCTGTGCGTGTTCACGACGCACACGCCGGTCGATGCCGGGCACGACAAGTTTCCACTGTCGCTCGTCGGGCGCGTGATCACGGGCTACGGCCACGATTTCGACCGACAGGCCCGGGAGTTCTGCCTCGATGACACCCTCAACATGACCTACCTCGCGCTCTACAACAGCCACTACATCAACGGCGTGGCGAAGAAGCACGGCGAGGTCGCGCGGCACATGTTCGCGCAGGCCAAGATCGACTCGATCACCAACGGCGTCCACGCCGCGACCTGGGTGGCGCCGTCGGTCTGCGCCATGCTCGACCGGCATGTACCCGACTGGCGCGAGGACAACGCCGGGCTGCGCTACGTGATGGGCATCCCGAAGGTCGAGCTCTGGGACGCGCACGCGAGCGCGAAGCGGGAATTGATCCGCTACGTCAACGATACGAGCGGCGCGGCGATGGACCAGGACACGTTCACGATCGGCTTCGCGCGGCGAGCGACGGCCTGGAAACGCGCCGATCTCCTGTTCTGGGATCTGGCGCGGCTGCAAGCGATCCACTTGCGGGTCGGTGCGCTCCAGATCGTCTACGGCGGCAAGGCGCATCCTCGCGACGAGCCTGGCAAGGCGCTGATCCGGCGCATCTTCGAAATCAAGGCCGCGCTGGGACAGAAGATCAAGCTCGTCTATCTGGAGGAGTACGACATGCGGCTCGCGCGGCTGATGACAGCCGGCGCCGACCTGTGGCTCAATACTCCGCAGCCGCCGCTCGAGGCATCGGGCACCAGCGGCATGAAAGCGGCGATCAACGGCGTGCCGTCCCTGTCGATCCTCGACGGCTGGTGGCTCGAGGGCTGCATCGAAGGGGTCACCGGCTGGGCGATCGACGGCGACATCGCCGGCGTCGAGACCGACGATGACCGCGCCGCCGACGCGGAGTCGCTCTACCGCAAGCTCGAGTATGTGATCCTGCCGATGTTCTACGCCGACCGCGATCGTTACGTCGAAGTGATGCGCCACGCGATGGCGCTCAACGGATCGTTTTTCAATACCGAGCGGATGATCGACCAGTACGTCCGCAAGGCTTACTTCGAGTGACCCGGCTCGACTGCGATCGCTCATGTTTTGTTGGAACGAGCGATGAACGCGCAGCGTGGGCTCCTCTGGCGCTGCGCGTTCCGCTCGGCGCGGGCTGCTTAGCACGCTTCCGAGGGGAGCGGCGATGACGGACCGATCACTTCGTGTGCTGTTCGCTACCTCCGAATGTGCGCCTCTGGTCAAGACCGGCGGACTCGGCGACGTCAGCGCCGCGTTGCCGGCCGCGTTGCGCCGCCTGAGCATCGACGCGAGGGTGCTGTTGCCGGGCTACCCGGCGGTACTGGCGAGCGTGCGCCGAACCGACACGCGCGATCTCCCCTTCGTCGACGCGTTACCGGACGGAAAGTGTCGCCTGGTCGAAGCCGCGCTGCCCAACGGCGTCCCTCTCATCGTCGTCGATCATGCGAGCGCGTACGATCGTCCAGGCGACCCTTATCAGTCGGATGCCGGCGGTGATTGGCCCGACAATCCTGTGCGCTTCGGACTGCTGTCCAAGATCGCCGCGATGCTTGCGGGCCCGGCAAGCCCGCTTGCCTGGCAACCCGACATCGTTCACTGCAACGACTGGCAGACGGCTCTCGCCCCCGCCTATCTCCGCTTCACGCCGCCGCCGGTGCGCTGCGGGACCGTCCAGACGATCCACAATCTTGCCTATCAGGGATCGTTCGCGCCCGACTGGGTCGACCGGCTGGGCCTTCCGCCCGAAAGCTACGCGAGCGACGGCGTCGAGTTTCACGGACGGCTGTCCTTTCTCAAGGCCGGCCTCTATTACGCCTCCGCTATCACCACGGTGAGCCCGACCTATGCCCGCGAGATTCAATCCGAGGCGCTCGGCTTCGGCATGGAGGGTTTGCTGCGCTGGCGCCGCGACGTCCTTACGGGAATCCTCAACGGCATCGACACCGAAGAATGGAATCCGGCGACCGACCTCCTGATACCGAAGCGCTACGATGCGTCGACGCTCCAGGCCAAGGCAACCAACAAGCAGGCATTGCAGCGAACCATGGGCCTCGCCGGTGAGCCCGGCATTCCGGTACTCGGCGTAATCAGCCGGTTCATCGAGCAAAAAGGACTCGATCTCCTGCTCGCCGTCGCCCCTCGTGTGGCCTCGTTGCCGGCGCAACTGGCCGTGTTGGGCCAGGGCACCGCGGAACTCGAGCGTGGCTTCGCGCGCCTCGCCGGCGACCACCCCGGGCGGGTCGCGGTCCGCATCGGCTTCGACAACGAGCTCGCCCATCTGATCGAGGCCGGCTGCGATCTTTTCGTGATGCCCTCTCGGTTCGAGCCTTGCGGCATGAACCAGATGTACAGCCAGCGCTACGGCACGCCCCCGATCGTTCGCGCAACCGGCGGCCTCGTCGACTCGGTGGTCGACTGTACGCCGGCTACGCTCGCGGCCGGAACCGCGACCGGGTTCGCGTTCACCGACCCGAGCGCCGATGTGCTGCGCTCGGCGATCGAGCGCGCCGTCGGCACCTATCGCGATGCAAGAACGTGGCGCGAAGTCCAGCGCAACGGCATGGCCAGGAATTTCGGCTGGGACGCCGCCGCGCGTCAGTACGCTGACGTTTACCAGCGCGTGGCCAACGCATGAACGGCAGCCGGCCGCGCGACACGATCCCTGAGCGGACGGTGCGCCGCGAGAACGGGCGGGATATCTAGGTGTCTACGTGCTGTGTGAGATCTCGGATAACGTGGTACAAATTGTCTGACTCAGGAGGAGGAATCGAACCATGACCATTCGCGACGAACTCGGAGCGACCATCGCCAAGATAATCCAGCCCGGCAAGGGCATTGTCGCCGCCGACGAAAGCACGCCGACGATCACCAAGCGCTTCAAGGCGGTCGGCATCGATTCGACGGAGGAGACGCGGCGCGCGTATCGATCGCTGCTCTTGACGACCCGCGGCGTCGGCGAGTTCGTCGCTGGATTCATTCTGTTCGAGGAAACGCTCGGGCAGAAGGCGGACGACGGCACGCCGCTGCCCGAGGTCCTGGTCCGGCAAGGCATCCTGCCCGGCATTAAGGTGGACAAGGGGACGACGCCGCTGCCGAACTCCGATGGAGATCTCATCACCCAGGGCCTCGATGGCTTGGCGGAGCGGTTGAGGGCATACAAGGCGCAAGGCGCTCGGTTTGCGAAGTGGCGCGAGGTCTACGGCGTCACGGACCGCAATCCCACGCCGCTCGGCATCGAGGCCAACGCCGAGGTGCTGGCCCGCTACGCGGTGATCTGCCAGGCCGAAGGCATCGTCCCGATCGTCGAGCCGGAGGTGCTGATCGACGGCGACCATACGCTCGAGCGCTGCCACGAAGTCAGCGAGGCAGTGTTGCACGCGGTGTTCCACGCGCTGCACTGCCATCGTGTCATCCTCGAAGGCATGGTGCTCAAGCCCAGCATGGTCCTCCCCGGCAAGGAGCGCCCGCCGAAGGCGAGCCCCGAGGTCGTTGCCGCCGCCACGCTCGAGGTACTGCGCCGCACGGTTCCGGCGGCGGTGCCGACGATCAATTTTCTCTCGGGCGGGCAAAGTCCCGAGGAAGCGACGGCCAACTTGAACGCGATGAATCTCATGGCGCCGAACGGCCCTTGGGTGCTGTCGTTCTCGTATGCGCGGGCCTTGCAGGACCCGGTGATGAAGACCTGGGCGGGCCGTGCCGAGAGCGTGGGCGCCGCGCAGCAGGCGTTCCACCGGCGGCTCAGGATGAACAGCCTCGCGCGCGCCGGCAAGTACCGCGCGGAGATGGAGAAAGCAGCTTGAGGCAGCAACGATCGGGCCGCAACGCTGACATTGCGATCGAGTCTTGTTTCGATCCGGGCGACTACGCGGGATGGGGTTTTGCGATAGCATAAGGACCATCGCCGCAGCGGACCCACCGAAAAGGAATGGGCGCGCGCCCGATCCGATGATCCGGCGCCGCGCGACCACGCGTGATGCACGACCGAGCCGGGACGCATTTCTTCCTCCAAGTTCATCCCAAGATTCCACGACGGCTCGTCCGCCTCGAGGAACTCGCCAACAACCTCTGGTACAGCTGGGACCGCCCGACGCGCAGCACGTTCGCGCGACTGCACCAGGGACTGTGGGATGCGGTCGGGCACAATCCCAAGGCGTTTCTGAAGCGCGTCGACGAGCAGCTGCTCGTCGACGCCGTTGACGATCCGGTGTTTCTCGACGCCTTCAACCGCGTGCTGTCGGCGTACGACACCTATCACAGCGAGCCCAGGCGACAGGAGCCCGTCGAACGGTTGCGGCAGAACGATCTCGTCGCGTATTTCTGCGCCGAGTTCGGATTCCACGAGAGCCTGCCCATCTACTCCGGCGGGCTCGGGATCCTCGCCGGCGACCATTGCAAGGCGGCGAGCGACCTCCGCTTGCCGTTCGTCGCGGTGGGCCTGCTCTACCGGCAGGGATATTTCTCGCAGACGATCGACGGCGAAGGCAATCAGCACGCCACGTATACCGATTCCGACTTCGAGGATCTGCCCGTTACTCCCGTGCATCGGGACGATGGCAGCGAGCTCCATGTAGCGCTCGAGTTGGCCGACCGCAACGTCGTCGCCAAGGTCTGGCAGGTCCGAGTCGGACACGTGACGCTGTACCTGCTCGACACCGACGTTGCCGAGAACAGCGACGCCGATCGCCACATCACGCATCAGCTCTACGGCGGCGACCGGAACACTCGTATCGAGCAGGAGATCGTGCTCGGAGTGGGCGGCGTGCGCGCGCTCGCGGCGATGGGGCTGAAGCCGACCGTGTGGCACATCAACGAAGGGCACGCGGCGTTCCTCGTGCTCGAGCGCATGCGCGACATCATGCGCGACGGTGCCGACTTCGCGAGCGCGGTGGAGGCCGTGGCCAGCGACACCGTGTTCACGACGCACACCTCGGTGGCGGCCGGTCGCGACCGGTTCGCCAAGGACATGATCGTCAAGTATTTCGGCGATTACCTGCGCGAACTCGGGCTTGCCGCCGAGCCGCTGCTTGCGCTCGGCCAAGTCGGCGGCAACGACGAATTCGACATGACGGCGCTCGCGGTGCGCGGTTCGCGTTTCCACAACGGCGTGAGCCGCATCCATCGCGAAGTGACGGCGAACATGTTCAAGGAGCTGTGGCCGCAGGTCCCGGTTGCGGAGAACCCGCTGACCTACATCACCAACGGCGTGCACACGCCCACCTTCCTCTCGCCGGAGATGAAGGACCTGTTCGACCGGTTCGTCGATTCCGCCTGGACGCAGGGCCTGACCGAGCAGGAGTGGCGCCAGCGTATCGAGGGCATCCCCGATCACATGTTCTGGAGCGTGCGCCAGCACCTCAAGGCGTGGATGCTGCATCTGGTGCGCCGGCGTATCCGCATCCAGCACTTTCGCAACCAGGGAAGCGAAGCGCACCTCGACCGGCTGTTCAAGCTCGCGAACCCGGACAATCCCAACGTGCTCACGATCGGCTTCGGACGCCGCTTCGCGCTGTACAAGCGGGCGACCCTGCTGTTCGACGAACTCGACTGGCTGCGTGAGATCGTCGGCGACCGCGACCGACCGGTCCTGTTCATCTTCGCCGGCAAAGCGCACCCCGCCGACGTCCCCGGCCAGGACCTGATCCGCCGCGTGCACGAGGTGGCGCGAATGCCGGCGTTCGAGGGCAAGATCCTTCTGGTCGAGGGCTTTGATCTGCACCTCAGCCGGCGTCTCGTGACCGGCGTCGATGTCTGGCTCAACAATCCCGTCTATCCGCTCGAGGCCTCCGGGACGTCGGGCATGAAGGCCGGGATCAACGGTGTGATCAACCTGTCGGTTCTCGACGGCTGGTGGGGGGAAGGATACGACGGCGACAACGGGTGGGCGATCAAGCCGGCCTCCTCAGCGCTCGACGAGCAGCGGCGCAACCGCGAGGAGGCGCACACGCTCTACGAGATCCTGCAGGACCAGGTCGTTCCGCTTTACTACGCGAGGGGCAACATGGGCTACTCGCCGGAGTGGATACGAATGGCCAAGCGGTCGATCGCCAGCATCATGCCGCGCTTCAGCGCCACGCGCATGGTCGGCGAGTACGTCGCCAAGTTCTATCTGCCGGCGTCGCAACAGGGACGCCGGTTCGCCGAGCAGCAGTACGAGACCGCGGCGACGGTCGCGGCCTGGAAAGCGCGGGTGCGCAATGCCTGGCCGGGGTTGAGCCTGCGGAGGCTGGACACACCGACCAAGCGCATCGGCTTCGGCGAAAGCATCGCGGTGGAGGTCGGCGCGAAGCTCAACAGCCTCTTGCCGCAGGACATCGTGATCGAGCTGTTGATGACGCGCGTCGAGGGCGATTCGGGCAAGGGTCGCCTGCTCAGGCACGAGCTCGTTTCCACTGGCAGCGTCAACGACGCCGGCGAGCAGGTGTTCAGGCTCGAAGTCGCGCCCGAGCTTTGCGGCAAGCTCGACTATTGCATCCGCGCGTACCCACGCCCCGAGGCGTTGACGCATCCGTTCGAAATGGGGCTGATGGTCTGGGTGTAGCGGCTGTCGTGGATGGCGCGTCGCCGACCGCCGCCTCCGCGGGAGAGCGTCGTCGCGAAAGCGGCGGCAGGAGATGCCGATCAAGGCCAGGACCAAACCAAGCGAGATCGCGCGAGCGGCAGCCGAGTATGCCTCGCACGGCTGGTCGGTGATCCCGATCGAGCCGCGCGCCAAGCGCCCGATCATCGCCTGGCAGCCGTTCCAGCGCCGCGCCGCCACGAGCGAAGAGGTCGCCGCCTGGTTCCAACGCTGGCCGCAAGCGAATGTGGCGGTGGTAACCGGCGCTGTTTCCGGGTTGATCGTGCTCGACGTCGATCCGCAGCACGGCGGCGCAGAGAGCTTGGCACGGATGGAACGCGCGCGCGGGCGGCTGCCGGAAACGATCGAAGCCGTGACAGGCGGCGGTGGCCGGCACGTCTACTTCGCCCATCCGGGCGGCGTCGTGCGCAATGCAGTCGGGCTGGAAGCAGGGATCGACCTGCGCGGCGACGGGGGTTGCGCCGTGGCGCCGCCGTCGATCCATCCGAACAGCAGACGCTATACGTGGGCCCCTGCGCATGCGCCCGGCGAGATCGCGCTCGCGCCGATGCCACCCTGGCTTCTGGCTCTAGTGCGCGAAGGCGAGCGACGCGGGGGGCATTCGCGTGAGCATTGGCGCGAGCTGGCGCGAGCGGGCGTGCGACCCGGCGAGCGCAACAACGCGATCGCGTCGTTCGCCGGCCACCTCCTGTGGCACGGGGTGGATCCTGAGGTCGTGCTCGAGCTCATGCTCGCGTGGAACCGGTCGCGCTCCGAGCCGCCGCTAGCCGACGACGAGGTTGCACGAACCGTCGACAGCGTCGTCCGGCTGCACGAGCGCGAAGATCGGGAGACGCCATGATCGAACGACGTGCGCCACCCGGGGAAGCGCTCCGATGGCACCTCATCACTGCCGAAGACTGCCATCGATCGGCGGCACGGCTTATTTCCAGGCAAGTATCCGCGGCTCCTAGGACAGGCCGAAGGACCGACCCCGAAGCATCGCGCCGCCGCCGGCGCGGCACCTTGACCTGGCTCAACGACCGTCACACTGCTGTCGGCTATCCTTCCGCATGTTCGACCCACGTGTGGAGGCAAACATGTTTCACAGGATTCTGGTACCGATCGACGGCAGCCCGCCGGCGAAACGCGGGCTCGACAAAGCGATCGCGCTGGCGAAGGATCAGGCCGCGAGGATCTGCCTGCTCCACGTCGTCGACGCGTCCATCATGACGCAGACTTTCGACGGCACGACGTACATGCCGGCGAGCTACGCCGACGACTTCATGAAGAGTTTGTCCGCTGAGGGGAGGAGGCTACTCGCCCAGGCGGAGGAGAAGGTGCGCAAGCACCGTATCAAGGTCGAGACCGTTCTACTGGATACACTCGGCTACCGCGTGGCCGATGTCGTCATCTCGCAAGCGAAGAAATGGCACGCCGACGTCATCGTGATCGGTACCCACGGTCGCCGCGGGCTGTCGCGCCTGGTCATGGGGAGCGCCGCCGAGCTGGTCATGCGCGAGGCGCCGGTGCCCCTGCTGTTGGTGCGCGGACCGGTCAGCCGCCCCCAGCGACGCGCGCGACGCAAGAGTTGACGCGACGCGCCGGGCGCAACCGCCGCGACCTGCCGCTCAGCTCGTGCCGCGCGGCTTCGCGTCCGGATTCGGATTGACGACGACGTGATCGACCGCGGTCTCGGCCTCGAGCCAGTCGTCGCGTTCGTAGTCGCTGTTGTAGCCGCGCTCGGTCTGACGATGGAAAGCTGCCTCGCTAATCAGGCGATGGCGAAGGTCGGCGTCGAGCTGGTCGCTCGCTCCCTCGGCGAACGGTTGATCGGGAACGTCGTCGATCCCTCCCTCCGGCGCGATGGTGGCCACGCCGTGCGGGTGCTTTGGCGCCGGATGCGCCGCGTGGGTTTTTCGGACCGCCTTACCGCCTACTTTGCGTCTCATGGCTGCCTCCGTGCTGGCGGCACTCGCGCCTGAGCCCGCGCGCATCTCGCCGCGCCATCGAGTGCATTCTGCGCCTGGCCCGGCCCGAATACTTGATCCGCGTCAAGCCAAGGCGCTTTGCGCGCACTCAGGGAAACGCCTGCGCCAGCCGCCGCACGAATTCCGGCAGCTCTTCCAGAGGCAGATGATTGATCCCCGCCGCGGCCGCGCGCCCGCCGCCGGTCGCGAACTCGCGGCAGAGCGCGTCCGCCCCGGTCGGCTTCGTTCGCGGCGCGCGTACGCTCACCACGTAGCCGCCTTGCGCGTCCGGCGTGAGGATCGCGTGGGCAAGATCGGGAAAACGGTTGGCGAGGTCGTTGCCGAACGCACCGCGGACGCGGCGCGACCACGCCGCGTCGGGAAGCACGCAAACGGTCGCGCGCTCGAGCGCGAATTCGGGTTCCAGCGCCCGCGCCTGCGCGAGATCGTCTCGCCGCGCGGCACCGATGCGATCGAGCACCGGTTCGTTCGCGATCAGCGAGAACGGATTGGCGTAGCGCGAGAGCAT
>JBGPYP010000263.1:0-3865 GCA_041493285.1 Casimicrobiaceae bacterium | reverse complement strand
TGAGCTGCCCGATCGTGCGCCCGATCTGCTGCACGATCACCGGCGCGAGGCCTTCGGTCGGTTCATCGAGCATGAGCAGGTTCGCGCCTGTGCGCAGAATGCGGCCGATCGCGAGCATCTGCTGCTCGCCGCCGGAAAGCTTGGTGCCCTGGCTCTTCAGGCGCTCCTTCAGGTTCGGGAACAGCTCGAAGATCTCCGCGACAGTAAGCCCGCCTGGCTTCACCTGCGGCGGCAGCAGCAGATTCTCCTCGACGTCCAGGCTCGAGAAGATGCCGCGCTCCTCCGGGCACAGGGCCAGGCCCATGCGGGCAATGCGGTTTGACGGCAGACGGATCGTCTCGGCGCCGCCGAAGAGCACCGAGCCCTTGCGCTGGCCGACGATGCCCATGATCGACTTGAGCGTCGTCGTCTTGCCCGCACCGTTGCGCCCGAGCAGCGTGACGACCTCGCCGGCGGCAACGTCGAAAGTGGCGCCGTGGAGGATGTGCGACTCGCCGTACCAGGAATGGAGGTCGCGCACCGACAGCAGCACACCGCGGGTCGCGCCGTCAGGCATGCCCGGCTCCCCTGGAACCCCTGAGTGGGCCACGCGTGGTTGCGACGGAGGCTTTCCGGGATGGGATGCGCGGCGCCCGGCGCAGCCAATGGCAGGACCCATTGGCAAGCCGGGCAACAAAGCAGACCGCCCGGAAAGCCCCGTCCCTCCGGGTTGCGGCAAAATGCGGCGTCTGCGTCCTCAGTGGCCAACTGAGGCGCCTCGGCATCGTGGTACGAACTACGACCTTCGGCGCGCGCCTAGCATCCATCCGCATTTTGCTCGCAACGCATTCCATGCGCGGCCTACTCAGGGGTTCCCAGGTACGCTTGGATGACATCCGGATTTTTCGACACGGCGGCGTAGTCGCCCTGCGCGAGGATCTCACCGCGCGCGAGCACCGTGATGTGATCCGACAGCGTCGACACGACCGACAGGTTATGCTCGACCATGAGCACGGTCCGGTTCACGGCGACCTTCCTTATGAGCGCGGTGATCCGCTCGACGTCCTCGTGCGCCATTCCGGCCGTCGGTTCGTCGAGCAGCATCATTTCCGGGTCGAGCGCGAGGGTCGTCGCGATCTCCAGAGCGCGCTTGCGCCCATAGGGTAGCTCGATCGCGACCGTGGTGGAGAAGCCGGCGAGGCCCACCGCTTCGAGCAGCTCCTCGGCGCGGCCGTCGAGCGCGTTGAGCGTGCCGGCGGAGCGCCAGAAGTCGAAGGAGCCCCCGCGCCTGCTCTGTAGGGCGATGCGCACGTTCTCGAGCACGGTGAGATGCGGGAACGTAGCGGAGATCTGGAACGAGCGGACCATGCCCATGCGGGCGATCGCCGCCGGCGGCGAGCCGGTGATCTCGCGGCCGTTGAACACGATCTGGCCCGAGGTCGGCGTAAGGAAATGCGTCAGCAGGTTGAAGCAGGTCGTCTTGCCCGCGCCGTTGGGCCCGATCAGGGCGTGAATCGTGCCGCGGCGGACCTCGAGATCGACGCCGTTGACGGCGACGAAGCCCTTGAACTCTTTGGTGAGCCCGCGCGTCTGCAGAATGATTTCGTCAGCCATGCCCCGTCCCGTTCGGCGAATGCCGCCAGGCGCCTCCTCTCGGAACGTGGCGCGATTATCCGGAACCCACGGCGCGTTGGCAATCGAATCGAGGGGTTGTTCGCCCCGACTCAGTAGCCTCGCTCAGTTGTCCCGCGTAGTCGCCTCGCTCAGTTGCCCCACTCCGTTGCCCCTCATTGGCCCCAACTTGGCGCGCGCTTTTCGAGAAACGCATCGATGCCCTCGTGTGCGTCGGCATCGAGGAGGCTGCACGCCATCGCGCCGCCGGCCAGATCGTACGCCGGCGAGAGCCCGAGCTCGATCTGCCGGTAGAACGCCTGCTTGCCCGCCGCGATGACCTTGGCGCTCTTGGCCACGATGGTGCGGGTGAACGCCGAGATCGCCGCATCGAGCTCGGCCGCCGGGACGACTCGGTTCACGAGGCCCCAGACGAGCGCCGTCGCCGCGTCGATCGGCTCGCCGGTCAGCAGCATCTCCATCGCGCGCTTGCGCGCGACGTTGCGGCCCACACCGACCGCGGGCGTAGTGCAGAAGACGCCGACGTTGACGCCGGGCAGCGCGAAGCGCGCCGTATCGGCCGCGACCGCAAGGTCGCACATCGACACCAGCTGGCAGCCCGCCGCCGTGGCGATGCCGTGCACGCGCGCGATCACCGGCTGCGGCAGCGTCGTCAGCGAGACCATCAATGCGTTGCACGCGGAGAAGAGTTCCTGTTGCCACGCGAGATCGGGATGGGCGCGCAGTTCCTTGAGGTCGTGTCCCGCGCAAAAGCCCTTGCCCTCGGCGGCGAGCACGACGCAGCGGATCGCAGGATCGGCACCGATCCGTGCAAGCTCCGTCTGCAATGCCGCGATCATGTCGCGCGAGAGCGGGTTGTAGCGCTCGCCGCGGTTGAGCGTCAGGCGACAGACGCCGCCCTCCACGCGGGAGAGCACGAATGGAGCGATGCCGGCTTCGAGCGGTGCGTTCACTTGGGACCTCCGTCGCGGCTGCACAACCTCCTGCCATTCTAGAGATCGGCTAAGCGTACGGCGAGGGCAAATGCTTGCGAGGAGGGACTCGGCCGTCTGACGTTGACGTCGCTGCGACATCTTACGTATTATAGTGTAAATGACTGGCAATATAGATTTTTATGGGTGTTTCGCCTAGCGTAGGTCCTCCGCTCCAAGTTGCCGCCAAAGCGATGGACAGCGTAATTTCTTCGCCATTCGTGCTCGCAGCGCGCAACTCGCCGCCGAATGCGCTGCGTGCGCATATCACCGCCCTCTACCGCGCCGACGAGGCCGCGACGCTTCGGCCGCTCCTCGTTGAGGCCGAGCTCGCTCCGCAAGAGCTCGGTGCGACGCAGCGGCTGGCCGCATCGCTCGCGCAGGGTGTGCGCGCCGCGCGGAGCCGCGCCGGCGGCGTCGACGCGCTGATGCTCGAGTTCTCGCTCGACTCGCGCGAAGGCGTCGCGCTGATGTGTCTCGCCGAGGCGCTGCTGCGCATCCCCGATCCTGCCACGCGCGACCGCCTGATCCGCGACAAGATCGGCGGCGGCGACTGGCGCGCGCACGTCGGCAGGAGCCCGTCGCTCTTCGTCAACGCCGCCGCGTGGGGCCTGCTTGTCACGGGCCAACTCGTCGATTCGCGCAGCGATTCGGCGCTCGAGGCGGCGCTGAGTTCGCTCTTGCGCAAGGGAGGCGAGCCGCTGATCCGCAAGGGAGTCGACCTGGCGATGCGGCTGCTCGGCAAACAATTCGTCACCGGGCGCACGATCGCCGAGGCGATCGCCAACGCGGCCGAGCGCGAGGCGCGCGGCTATCGTTACTCGTACGACATGCTGGGCGAAGCCGCTCTCGCGGCCGCCGACGCGCAGCGTTATTTCGCGGCGTACGCGCAGGCGATAGACGCTATCGGTGATGCTGCCAGGGGCAAGGGTGTTTACGACGGGCCGGGGATCTCCATCAAACTCTCCGCGCTGCACCCGCGCTACACCCATCTGCAACGCGATCGCATGCTCGCCGAGCTGCTGCCCAGGCTCGGAGAACTCGCATATCTCGCGCGCCGGCGGGACATCGGGCTCAACATCGACGCCGAGGAAGCCGACCGGCTCGACCTCTCGCTCGACCTCTTCGAGAGGCTCGCGGGCGATCTCCGGCTCGCCGGATGGGACGGGCTCGGCTTCGTCGTGCAGGCGTATCAGAAGCGCGCGCGCGCAGTCATCGACTGGCTGGTCGATCTCGGTCGGCGCCACCGGCGCAGGTTCATGGTCCGCCTGGTCAAGGGCGCG
>JBGPYP010000080.1:0-9767 GCA_041493285.1 Casimicrobiaceae bacterium | reverse complement strand
GGCCTCGTCGAAGCATTCGGCGATTTGCAGAACGTCTGCGGTGACCCGGCGCACGCGAAGCACCTACACCTGACGTCCGAGTTGGAGGCAAAACGGCTGTGGAGCGACGCCCTCACGGTCGTGCCTGATTCAGAGGACATTCGGGAGGAAAAGGAGCAAGCCCGCAATCGAGTAGCAGAAGCAGAGCGGATGATCGAAGTGCTCAAGGCAGAGGGCGCCAAGCGCATGCTCAAGTCGGAGAAGTTCAAGACACCGCACGTCAACCCGGGCTCTTACTGGGTGTACTGCCTGCTCTGCTCTCCAGCGCACAACGACCTGAACTCGCTCGTCAACCGCTTTGGCGCCGGCGAGCGGATACACCTTCAAGCACCACTCCCCGATGCTGACTATTTTGGAGCCCTGAGCATCAGCGCAACCGCGGGAACGAACACGATCAACCTCATCCCGGCATTCACGAACAAGAGCATGTCCGACGTAGCGACCTTCCACAGACCCGCATACATTGCCTTGCAGGCAATCAACGTTGCCCACGGAACGTATCGCCGCGCGACGTGAGATTCTGTCCCGGGGGAGTACCATAGCCGTCACTATGCACAACGCAAGCCGATTCTTAGCTGATCCCGAGGCCATTCTTGGCACACTATCGACGAAGAGTACCCTGCAAAGCGGGTACGCTAGCAGCCGCAGCGGGTACCCCTGGAGACCGCCGATGACCCATCTGTCCGACCGCCAGCGAGACGAGCTCAAGGAACGCCTGACGAACCGGCGGCAAGTGTTGCGCGCCGAGGTGCAGCGGGAGCTCGCCAACAGCGACGATCCACGCGTGGCCGGATTCATGAACCAGCTGGCGGCGACCGAGGACTGGGTGCTGGCGGACATCCTCGGCGACCTCGACATCGCGATGGTGACGCGCGATGTGGCCGAGCTCTCCGAGGTTGAAGCGGCGCTCGCCCGCATCGCCGATGGCAGCTACGGCACCTGCAGCGACTGCAGCGAGCCGATAGGCTGGCCGCGCCTCAACGCCCAGCCGACCGCGGACCGGTGCATCGCCTGCCAAGAGAAGCTCGAGGTGCGTTCCGGACGCCCGGGGCACTCGTCACTGTAACCGGACCGGGCGACGCCTTACGTACGCGCCGGCCCGCCCGGCGCGTAACGCTTGATCCAGGCGAAGAATTCGCGGTACCACAGCCGTGAGTTCTGCGGTTTCAGGATCCAGTGGTTCTCGTCGGGAAAGTACATGAGCCGCGCGGCGATCCGGCGCGAGCGCAGCGTGTTGTAGTACTGCAGCGCCTGCGTGGCCGGAACGCGGTAGTCGAGCTCGCCGTGAATCACCAGCGTCGGCGTCTTGAACCGTCGCGCATAGTGATGCGGCGACTGCTTCATCACCCGCGCCGGATTGTCCCAGTGAAACGCGCCCAGCTCCTTGGCGAAGAACAGATATCCGTCGGTCGCCATCATGCTCACCCAGTCGTAGCAGCCGGCGTGACAGACGAAGGTCTTGTAGCGATCGGTGTGGCCATTCATGTACGCGACCATGTAGCCGCCGTAGCTGCCGCCGGTCGCGACCAGCCGCTCGCGGTCGATGTAACGCTGCCGCAAGAGGAAGTCGGTCGCGGCCTCGACGTCGGCGAATTCCCGCGCGCCGTAGTCGCCGGTGATCGTCTCGATGAAGCGCTGGCCGAAGCCCGACGAGCCGTGATAGTTCACTCCGACGACGACGTAGCCGTAACCCGCGAAGACCTGGCCGTTCCAGCGGAAGTGCCAGCCATCGGTGTGCGCCGCGTGCGGCCCGCCGTGGATCGAATGCAGGAGCGGCCACTTCTTCTTCGGGTCGAAGTTCGGCGGGTACGTCACCCAGACCTGCACCGGCTCTCCGCCCCAGCCTTTGACGCTGAATTCGCGCGTGGTGCCCAGCCGGGCGCGCGCCAGCAGCGCGCGGTTGAGCGACTCGATCGGCCGCTCGCCGCGGCCGTCCGATTGCATCGCAAACAGCATCGGCGGATGCGACTGCGTCGCGCGATCGAAGGCGATGCGCGTGCCGTCGCGCGAGAGCGCGAAACCGCCGATCATGCCCCTGGGCGCGACCGGGGTCGGCAAGGCATCGCCGAGCCCGAGCCGATGCAGCCCGAGCCGGCCGCGATCTTCGACGAGCAGGTAGAGTGCGCGGCCGTCGGGTGTCCACGCGTGGCGTGTGGTCGCTCGATCGAGCCGGGGCGCCAGCCGCCGCGTAGCGCCGTGACGGCGATCGAAGAGCGTGAGCCGGCCCTGATCGTTGAAAGCGCGCTTGACGTTGTACGAGTTCCAGACGATGTGACGGCCGTCGGGGGAATACCGCGGCGACGCGTCGCTGAAGCCGCTGGCGGCGGTCAACGTTCGATGCCGGCCGGTCGCGGTACCGATGACGACGATGTCGGTTTCGTTCATCATCCCCGGCTCGGGCGCCAGGTCGGCGGTCAACGCCAGCTCGCGCCCGTCCGGCGAGATGTCGTAGAGCTCCGACGAAGGCTCCCAGGGCTGCAGCGCGAGACCGCTGCCGGCGAGCAGATCGCGCGCACGACCGGTTGCGACGTCGGCGGCGAGCACGTGCGGCGCGCGTCCGTCGGTGAGCCAGTGGTCCCAGAACCGGTATTCGCTGCGCTCAGAGAGATGCGCCTTGACCTTGGCTTCCTTGCGCTCCTTCCGGCGCTTGGCCTGCGCGCGGTCGGTCTTGAGATCCGGCCACACCCATGAAATGAAGGCGATGCGCCTGCTGTCGGGGAACCAGCGCAGGCCCAGCGCTCCGGTGACGACTGAGGTCAGCCGGCGCGCTTCCCCACCATCGGGCGCGATCAGATAGACCTGCGGCTCTTCGTCGTCCTTGCGCTTGGCGGCGAACGCGATCCACTTACCGTCGGGCGACCAGCACGGCCCGCTGTCTTTGTCGCCCGCCGTGAGGCGGCGTGCCTTGCCGCCGTCGGTGGGAAACAGCCACAGCTCGGTGCGGCCTTCGTTCTTCTCCATGTCGTAGGAGGTGACCGCAGCGCAGGCGATGCGGCCGTCGGGAGAAAGCGTCGGCGTGCCGATGCGCTTGATCGACCACAGGTCTTCGACGCTCAAGGTGTGTTGGGTTCGAGGCATGAGCAATCCGGGAACATGGATTATCGTTGCTGTCGCGGCAAGGGCGCCGCGCGCAAAGCGCGGATTGTACGCTGGCCCGCGGAGGAAAGGCTGTTGCGATGCGGTAAACTTCTCTTTGCGCATCATGGGGATTGCAATGAACTACCGGCGACTCGGCAGGTCCGGCCTCAGAGTCAGCGAATTGTCGTTCGGCTCCTGGGTCACCTACGGCAATCAGTTGGGCGAGGATCTCGCGCGCGACTGCATGGCCGCGGCGCATGCCGCCGGCGTCAACTTCTTCGATAACGCCGAGGCGTACGCGAAGGGGCAGTCCGAGCGGATCATGGGCAACGCATTGAGAAAGCTCGGCTGGCGACGCGAGTCGTACGTCGTCTCGACCAAGTTTTTCTGGGGCCTGAACGACGGACCCAACGAAAGGAACACGCTCAACCGCAAGTACCTCATGGGCGCCATCGACGGCTCGCTCAAGCGCTTGCAGCTCGATTACGTCGATCTCGTGTTCTGCCATCGCCCGGACCCCGACACGCCGATCGAGGAGACCGTGTGGGCGATGCACGACATCATCCGCGCCGGCAAGGCGCACTACTGGGGGACGTCGGAATGGAGCGCGGCCGAGATCGCCTCGGCGTGGCAGATCGCGGAGCGAGCGCATCTGGCCAAGCCGGTGATGGAACAGGCGCAGTACAACCTGTTCCACCGCGAGCGCGTGGAAGTCGAGTACGCCCGTCTATACGAGGACGTCGGGCTCGGCCTGACGACGTGGAGCCCGCTCGCCTCCGGCCTGCTCACAGGCAAATACAACGCGGGCGTGCCGGCCGGGTCGCGCGCCGCACTCAAGGGTTACCAGTGGCTCGCCGAGCGCATCGTCGATCCGGAGAAGATCGCCAAGGTGCGGCAATTGCTACCGATCGCGACCGATCTTGCCTGCACGCCAGCTCAGCTTTCGCTCGCGTGGTGCGTGAGAAACCCTCACGTCAGCTCCGTGATCACCGGCGCCAGCCGGCCGGAGCAGGTGGTCGAGAACATGAAGGCGCTCGACGTCGTGCCGAAACTCACCGCGGACGTGATATCGCGGATCGAATCCGTGTTCGGCGCCCCCGCCGAGTCCCCATGAGCAACCCCCTCGAGAGCTGGGTCGAGGAGCAGCGCTCTGCGTACCTGTATCGCGTTTGCGCCGAGGCCGAAGCCGGCACCGCGCGAGCGGATTTGTTCACGAGGCTCGCCGGCGAAGCGGAGGCGCAGGCGACGATCTGGCGCGCGCAGCTCACCGCCAGCGGCAAGCCCGCGCCGCCGCCGTTCGTTCCGGAGTTGCGCACGCGGCTGGTCGCCCGACTGGTACGACTCTTCGGTCCTGGCCGGCTGCGCGCGGTGCTCGCCGCGATGAAGGTGCGTGGGATGGCGATCTACAGCCGGCGGGAGCCCGGCGGCCACAGCGCGCCGGTGGCGGGCAACGTCGAGCACCGGCACCGGGGCCTGGGTGGCGGCGGCAACCTGCGCGCAGCGGTGTTCGGCATCAACGACGGATTGGTTTCGAACGCGAGCCTCATCTTCGGTGTCGCCGGCGCGAGCGCCGACCCCGGCGTCGTCCTGTTGACCGGTATTGCCGGGCTCACCGCCGGTGCGTTCGCGATGGCGACCGGCGAGTTCGTGTCGGTGCGCTCGCAGCGCGAGTTGTTCGAATATCAGATCGGGCTCGAACGCGCGGAACTGAAGGAATATCCCGACGCCGAGGCGCAAGAGCTGGCGTTGATCTACAAGGCGAAGGGATTGTCGGGTGCGGAAGCGGAGCGCGTGGCCAAGAAGCTCGTCGCCGACCCGGAGCACGCGCTCGACACGCTCGCCCGCGAAGAGCTGGGCCTCAACCCCGATGAGCTGGGCTCTCCTTGGGGCGCGGCGATCTCGTCGCTGCTCTCCTTCGCACTTGGCGCGGCGATTCCGCTGCTCCCGTTCGCGCTCGGCGCCGGCGCGCGGGCGCTGCCGATCGCCGCGGGGCTGACCGCCGTGGCGCTGTTCGCGGTCGGCGCGACTTTGTCGTTGTTCACCGGCCGGGCAGCCGCGGCGTCGGGCGCGCGCATGCTGCTGCTCGGCGGGCTTGCGGCCGCGGTGACGTTCGGCGTCGGCAAGCTTTTCGGCGTTTCGCTGTCCTAATCCTGGTGGCGGCGGCCTCCTTGGGCATTCGAGTCAGTGTGTCCGCATGAGTGTCGGCCGCAGCGTCGACTTGCCACGCGCGATCCCCACTCGCGGCGCTCGCGGGGCCCCTCGCTGCGGGCTCGCGCCGCTACCCCGCGTCACGTTGAAACCGGGGCGCGACAAGTCGCTGCGGCAGCGTCATCCGTGGGTGTACTCCGGCGCGATCCTGCGCGTCGAGGGCGCGCCGCGCGCGGGCGACACGGTGGCGCTGCACTCCGTGGACGGAGCGTTCCTCGCTAGCGCGGCATGGAGCCCCGCATCGAACATCCGCGCCCGAGTGTGGAGCTTCGCTCCCGGCGCGGTCATCGACGCGGAGTTTCTTGCCGCACGGGTCCAGGCCGCGGTGCATGCGCGCGAGGGGCTGCTCGACGCGGAGCACACCGGTTGCCGCCTGGTGCACGGCGAATCGGACGGACTGCCGGGCTGCATCGCCGACCGCTACGGAGAGACCGTCGTCGTGCAATTGCTTGCGGCCGGCGCGGAAGCCTGGCGCGACGCGTTGTTCGCCGCGTTAACCGCCGCGACCGGGTGCTCGACGTTGTACGAGCGCTCCGACGCCGACGTGCGCACGCTCGAAGGATTCCCTCCGCGCACCGGACTGGTCTGCGGCATCCTGCCCACGCCGCTCACGCTCGTCGAGAGCGGCTTGCGCTATCGGGTCGACGCCGCGCACGGCCAGAAGACGGGCTTCTTTCTCGACCAGCGCGACAACCGCGCCCGTGTGCGGTCGCTCTCGCGCGGCCGCGACGTGCTCGATGGCTTTTGCTACACGGGCGGTTTCACCGTCGCAGCGCTCGCCGGCGGAGCGCGCTCGGTGCTGGCGATCGACAGCTCGGGCGACGCGTTGGCGCTGGCGCAAGCCAACGTCGCAGACAACGGCCTCGACGCCACACGCGCCGAATGGCGCGATGCCGACGTGTTCGCCGAGCTGCGCAAGCTGCGCGATGCGGGCGCTGCGTTCGATCTTGTCGTCCTCGATCCGCCGAAATTCGCACCGACCGCGCAGCACGTGGAGAAGGCGGCCCGCGCGTACAAAGACATCAACCTGCTCGGGTTGAAGTTGCTTCGCCCTGGCGGCTTGCTCGCGACGTTCTCCTGCTCCGGCGGCGTGTCGGCGGACCTGTTCCAGAAGATCGTTGCCGGAGCCGCGCTCGACGCGCGCGCCGATGCCGCGATCGTCGGCCGGTTCGGTGCGTCCGCCGATCATCCGGTCGCGCTCAATTTTCCGGAGGGCGAATACCTTAAGGGACTGCTCATCCGCAAGGCGTAGCGGCGGGAGCCCGTGGCGAGGGGCCCTGCGTACACCGTGCGCGGGGATCGCGCGAGGCGAGTCGACGCAGCGTCCGACACGGGGGCATGGCGAATCGCGACGTGGCAAAGAGGCCGCCCCGGGATGACCCCGGACGTGATCCGGGGATCCCGGGGCCGGGGCAACGTCGTCGCCCCGGAGACGTCAAGCCTTCTTCTTCGACAGACAGCCTTTCATGAACGCCTTGCGTTCGTCACCCTTCTTGCCGGTCGCTTGCTTGGCGCACTGGCGCATCTTGTCCTGCTGCGAAACCTTGGCCGGAGCCGCGGGCGCATCCGCTTTGAGCGCCGCGGTTTGTACCTTGGCGGGACGCGGCTTGGCGGCCGTCGTGTCGTCTGCGGACGCAATGGGAGTGATGACGGCGACCAGCGCGGCGAGAGTCAGGGCATACAGTGTCTTCATGGCGATCTCCTTTGAAATGTTGAGTGGTTGAACCGAATGCGGCCGGACGACAGCGTCTGCAGCCACATGCGCATTAACGTCGCAGGAGGCAGCACGCGCGTCAGACGAACGGATGATGCGAATGGCCGGCTCCGCGGGGATCGCGCCGAAGGCGCACCGCGCGGACGGCGGACAAGACAAGGCGGCGACCGGATCGCTCCGGCGCCGCCTCGTCAGTGCGGCCGGCGGGACAGGAGGTCAGCCGGCCGTGTTCGGAAACTCTGTTGCTGTGTCCGTCAGCCCTTCATGCACTCGCTTTGCGCCTTGGCGCGCTCGTCGGCTTTCATGCCGGCGGTTTTCTTGTTGCACATTGCCATCTTGCTTTCCGGCTTGGCCGGCTTGGCCGAAAGGCAGGTCTTCATGAACGCCTTGCGCTCGTCGCCCTTCTTGTCGCCTGCCTTATCGTTGCAGGCTTTCATCTTGTTCTGCTGCGAATTCATCGCGTCGGACTTCATCCCGTCGCTCTTCATCGCGTCGGTTTTGGTATCGGCGGCATACGCGCTGCCGCAGGCGAATAGCGCCAGCAGCGCCAGCGCAAACATTGTTTTCACTTACGAACTCCCGGGTGGTTTGAGTGGAGGGACAACGGGCTGCGCGCAGTCTACGGCATCGGCGGCGACGCGGGCAACGGTTTGGCACGCCCCGCGAGCGAGGTTGTGGCAAGAACCCATCGTGCAGCGCAGCATCGGTTATGGCAAAATCCTGGCTCGTGCCGCAGCTTGGCCGTAAAATCATGTTTTTGCATCGAAAAGCCGTGTCGAGCCTCAAAGGAAGCAAGGTGTCCACCCCCATCACGCATCGCGGCAAGGTAGGCGCGCCCGGGTCCGGCACCAAGCTGCCCATCGACGACACGCGCATCCGCGAGATCATGGAGCTGGTGCCGCCCGCGCATCTGCTGCGCGAATTCCCGGCGTCCGACGTCGCGGCGGCAACGACCTTCGAGACGAGGGCCGCGATCCACCGGGTGCTCCACGGTGCCGACGACCGACTGCTGGTCGTCGTGGGGCCATGCTCGATCCACGACTACGACGCCGCGATCGACTACGCGACCCGGCTCGCCGCACTCAAGCGCGAGCTTGCCGGCGAACTGATCATCGTCATGCGGGTCTACTTCGAAAAGCCGCGCACGACGGTCGGTTGGAAGGGGTTGATCAACGACCCGCGCCTCGACGACAGCTTCCGGATCAACGAGGGCCTGCGGTTGGCGCGACGCATCCTGCTCGAAATCAACGAGCTCGAGTTGCCAGCGGGAACCGAGTATCTCGACATGATTACGCCGCAGTACATCGCCGACCTGATCGCGTGGGGCGCGATCGGGGCGCGGACGACCGAGAGCCAGGTGCACCGGCAACTCGCGTCGGGCCTGTCGTGCCCGGTCGGGTTCAAGAACGGCACCGACGGCAACGTTCGCATCGCCGTGGACGCGCTGAAGGCTGCGCGCACCCCGCACCATTTCCTCTCGGTCACCAAGGAGGGGCATTCGGCCATCGTGTCGACCAACGGCAACGAGGACTGCCACATCATCCTGCGCGGCGGCAAGCACCCGAATTACGATGCTGCCAGCGTCGATGAGGCCGCGAAAGAGCTCGCCGCCGCCGGCCTCGAGCAAAAGCTCATGATCGATTGCAGCCACAGCAACAGCCAGAAGATGTACCAGCGCCAGATCGATGTTGCGCGCGAGGTCGGGCGCCAGGCCGCCTCCGGCGAGGGCCGCGTGATCGGTGTCATGGTCGAGTCGAACCTCAAGGCCGGGCGCCAGGACCTCGTCCCCGGCAAGCAGCTCGTGTACGGACAGAGCATCACCGATGCCTGCATCGGCTGGGAAGACAGCGTGCCGCTGCTCAGGAATCTTGCCGAAGGGGTGCGCAAGCGCCGGCTGGTCCTCGCGGAAGAGCAGTGACGCAATGGCGCCGCTGCTGCGCGGCGTATAATCGGCAGCCATTTTTTTAGGCACAAAAATGACACCGACCAGCGTGCGCAACGGGCTGCTTGCGGCCGCTGCGTTGATCCTCGCGTTCAAGCTCTGGCTCTCGGCGGTCTTCCCCTTCACCGGAGACGAGGCGTATTTCGTCTACTGGGGTGTCTTTCCCGACTACGGTTTCTATGATCACCCGCCCATGGTGGGCTGGTTATTGCATCTGCTGCTCGAGTTTTCCCGCGCCGAATGGGCGCTGCGGCTTCCGGCGACGTTGCTGCCGCTGCCAATCGCGGCGAGAATCTATCTTATGCTGCACCACAAAGACAGAATCAAGGCGACGCTCGCCGCGCTTGCCTTTCTGCTGGTGCCGATCAATGTCTGGAACGTCCTGATTTCCACCGACACTCCGCTGATTTTCTTTTCCTTCGTCTCCGCCCTCAGTTTCCATCAGGGGCTGGTGCGCCGCTCCCCCGGCTGGTACGCGCTTGCCGGCGTGTTTCTGGGGCTCGCGTTTCTGTCGAAATACTTCGCGGTGCTGCTGGGTGTCGCCTACGTTGCCTATCTGGTGCTCTCGCCGCGGAGCGACCGCCCCTGGGGCGGCCTCGGCATTGCGCTGCTCTGCTCGCTTCCCTTCGCCGCCGTCAACCTCTGGTGGAACTACGAGCACTGTTGGGCCAACCTGATGTTCAATCTCTACAATCGCCACGGCGACGCCGGCTGGTCCTGGAAGACGCCGCTCGTCTATGCGGTGACCGTGCTGTACGTGCTCAGCCCGGTGGCGCTGTGGCAGCT
>JBGPYP010000100.1:0-8639 GCA_041493285.1 Casimicrobiaceae bacterium | reverse complement strand
TGCGGAGCTGGCGCCCGGCCGTGCGGTGCGCGTCGCGGTGAACTTCGACGTCGCGAAAGCCGACACACCGATCAAGGCCGGCGATGAAATCGCGCTGTTTCCTCCGGTGACCGGGGGCTGAATGAGCGTCCGCGTCCAGACCGAAGACTTTGACATTGCGCGCGAGATCGCGGCGTTGCGCGCCGGCGACGCGCGCGTCGGTGCGGTCGCGGCGTTCATCGGCCTGGTGCGCGATGTCAACGATGCCGCCGCCGTAAGGACGCTCACGCTCGAGCACTATCCGGGCATGACCGAAAAAGCGCTCGTGAGAATCGTCGACGAGGCGAAATCGCGCTGGCGCGTCTACGACGCGCTCGTGATCCACCGCGTTGGCGAGCTGAAGCCGACCGATCAGATCGTGCTCGTGGTCGTCACCAGCGCGCATCGCGGCGATGCGTTCGCGGCGTGCGAATTCGTTATGGATTACCTGAAAACTCGCGCGCCGTTCTGGAAAAAGGAGCAGACCCCCACCGGCGAGCGCTGGGTGGAGGCGCGCACAAGCGACGACGAAGCGGCCGCGCGGTGGTAGCGTCTTAGGGAGCCTCTGCACTAAACGGTGCGAAATGAAGGCATTACCCGTCGCCCTTCGACAGGCTCAGGGCGAACGGGCCCTTGTTCAGGGGTTAGCCGGGGATTCGCTTGCGCTCATCCCGGGCTGCGAAAACACACTTCGCACTCCTCCCGCCATGTCCGCTGCACTGATCGCGATCGATTGGGGAACGACCTCGGCGCGCGCCTATCGGCTCGATGCGCGCGGGCGCGTCCTCGACGAGAAGAGCGCGCCGCTCGGCGTGCAAAAGGTCGCTGCCGGCGGCTTTCCCGGTGCGTTGAACGCGCTCCTCGGTGGCACTGCCGGTGCGGGTATCTCGCTGATCGCCTGCGGCATGATCGGCAGCCGCCAGGGCTGGGTCGAGGCGCCGTATCGCGATTGTCCCGCCGATTTCGCGGCGATCGCGGCGGCGTTGACACCGGTCCCCGGGACGCGCTTGTCCATCGTGCCGGGACTCATTTGCCACGATGCCGCGGGAGTTCCCGACGTGATGCGCGGTGAGGAGACCCAGATCATCGGCGCGCTGGACGAGCAGGCATTGCAGCGCAGCGCGCGTCGCGTCGTCGTCCTCCCCGGCACGCACAGCAAATGGGCGCTCGTCGGCGCGGACGGCATCGAAACTTTCGCCACGTTCATGACCGGCGAGCTGTACTCGGCGCTGCGCGAGCACAGCATCCTGGGCCGGCTCGCGGTCGCGGGCGACGACGCCGCGGCGCTGGAGCAGGGTGTGCGCAGGAGCCTTAACGCCGACGCGAGCCTGTCGCACGACCTTTTCTCGGCGCGCACGTTGGCGCTGACGGCCAAGCTTGCGCCCGAAGCCGTCGGCGACTACCTTTCGGGTTTGCTGCTCGGCGCCGAGGTCTCCGCCGGGCGGCGGTGGCTCGAACGACATGCGGTGACGGGGGGATCCGTGACTCTGATCGGCGATGCGGCGCTCTGCGAGCGCTACCGGCGTGCGCTCGCGCTCGCGGGCGTCGACGCGACGCCCGGGCCGCCCGATGCGGCTGCGCGCGGGCTGTGGCGCATCGCGCAGCACGCGGGGATGGTGAGCGCGTGACTGCGACGTCGCTCCGCGCGTATCTCACGCCGCTGCCACTGGTCGCGGTGCTGCGCGGGATCACACCGGCCGAAATCGACGGCGTGGCCGAGGCGCTCACCGCCAACGGGTTTCGCATCCTCGAGGTCCCGCTCAACTCGCCCGATCCGTTCGAGAGCATCGGCCGACTCGCGCGCACGTTCGGCGAGCGCTGTCTCACCGGCGCGGGCACGGTGCTCGAAGTCGCCGCCGTCAAACGCGTCGCCGACGCGGGCGGGCGATTGATCGTCATGCCGCACGGCGACATTGCGATCGTGCGCGAGGCGAAACGGCTGGGGCTCGTCTGTCTGCCGGGCGTGGCGACGACTACCGAGGCGTTCGCCGCGCTCGCCGCCGGCGCCGACGGCCTCAAGATGTTTCCCGCCGAGCAGCTCTCGCCTGCGGTGCTCAAGGCCTGGCGCGCGGTATTGTCGAAGGACACGCTGGTGTTCCCGGTCGGCGGCATCCGTCCTGACAATATGGCGCCGTACTGGGCCGCCGGTGCCAACGGCTTCGGCACCGGCTCGAATCTCTATCAGCCGGGCGCTCCCGCCGCTACCGTGCGCGCGGTCGCGGCGCAATATGTGGCTGCGTTTGCGGCATTGAACGCGAACAAATGACCGGCGCGCGCTTCGATCTGGTCGCGCTCGGCGAGCCGCTCGTCGAATTGAACCAGACGCGCGGCGCGACCGGCGAATATCTGCAGGGCTTCGGGGGCGACACGTCGAACTGCGCGATCGCTGCCGCGCGCCTCGGCGCGCGCAGCGCATACGTCACGCGGTTGGGCGGCGACGCCTTCGGACGCCAGTTCCTCGACCTCTGGCGCCGCGAAGGCGTCGACGCGACGGGTGTCGGCGTCGATCCCGACGCGCCGACCGGCATCTACTTCGTCACTCACGGGACGAGCGGGCACGAGTTCAGCTACCTGCGCGCGGGCTCCGCGGCGAGCCGCATGCGGCCGGCCGATCTGCCGCTCGACGTCATTCGCGCGGCGAAGGTGCTGCATGTTTCCGGCATCAGCCAGGCGATCTCGGCCTCCGCTTGCGATGCCTGCTTTGCCGCGATCGACGCGGCGCGCGGCGCAGGCGTGAAAGTCTCGTACGACACCAATCTCCGCCTCAAGCTCTGGCCGTTGCCGCGGGCGCGGGCCATCGTTCGCGCGACCCTCGCGCTCGGCGACTGGGTGCTGCCCAGCCTCGAGGACGCTAGGCTCTTGTTCGGGCGAGCTGAGCTCGACGCGATCCTCGATGCGTGCCACCAGGACGGCGCGCCGCTGGTCGTGCTTCGCTGCGGCGCGGCCGGGTGCGTCGTTTCCGACGGGCACCGGCGCGAGCGCGTCGCCGGCCATCGCGTCGATGCCGTCGACGCCACCGGCGCCGGCGATTGCTTCGACGGCGCGTTTGCCGTGCGGCTGGTCGCCGGCGACGATCCGTTCGCCGCGGCGCGCTACGCCAACGCCGCCGCGGCGCTGGCGACGACGGGCTACGGCGCGGTTGCGCCGCTGCCGCGCCATGCGCAAGTCATGGCGCTCTTGGGCGAAGCGGTCGCATCGTGATCACCGCCACCTTTCAGGAAGGCTCGTTTCGCGACAAGACAGTGCTCGTCTCCGGTGGCACCAGCGGCATCGGTGCGGCGATCGGCAACGCGTTGGCCGAGCTCGGCGCGAGCGTCACCGTCACCGGCGCGACCGAGGCGGAGGCGACCGACGCGCGAGAGCGCGCAGGATTCTGGATCGAGCGTGCCGCTGCGCTCGACGTGCGCGACGGCGCCGCGGTCGTGGCGTTCGTCGCGGCGATGCCGAAGCTCGACGTGCTGATCAACTGCGCCGGCGTCATCCGGCGCGGCGAAGAGCACGATCCCGCCGTGTTCGCGGAAGTCATCGACATCAACCTGACCGGCACGATGCGTCTGTGCACCGCGGCGCGACCGCTGCTCACGAAGACGCAAGGCTGCATCGTCAATACCGCGTCGTTGCTCGCCTTCTTCGGCGGTGCGCTGGTGCCCGGCTACAGCGCGAGCAAGGGCGGGGTGACACAACTCACCAAGTCGCTCGCGATCGCGTATGCTCCCGATCGCATCCGCGTCAATGCGATCGCGCCGGGCTGGATCGCAACACCGCTGACGCGACCGCTTAAAGACGATCCGGCGCGAAGCGAAGCCATCGTGTCCCACACGCCTCTCGGCCGTTGGGGTGCGCCCGACGACGTCGCAGGCACCGCAGTTTTTCTGTGCTCGCCGGCGGCGTCGTTTGTCACCGGCGCGATCATCCCAGTCGACGGCGGCTATCTGGTTGCATAAAACCATGGCGCTCAATAAGGCAATCCGCTATCTGAAAAAAGGCGAGTGGCAGAAAGCCCACGACATCGCCCAGCAGGACGAGTCCAAGCTTGGCTGCTGGGCGCACGGCATCGTGCACCTGGTCGAGGGCGACCTCGGCAACGCACGCTACTGGTACCGCCGCGCCGGCCGGCCGTTTCCCAAGGATCGCGACGTCGATCGCGAAGTAGCCGAGCTGACCGCGGCGCTCAAGGCGATGCAGTGAGCGCCGCGGGGCCGCCCCAAGGCGCGAATTGTTCCCCCTCTGGGGGCAGCGCAGCGGCCGAATTGGCCAATGCGGCCACGAGCGTGGGGGGCCAATGAGCGCGGTGCTGATTCTGCCTTCGCCGGGGATTCAGCCGGAGATCGCGATCGGCGCGATGCCCGACGACGAGCGTGTCTGGGTGCCGCAGGCGCAGGATGTCTGGTTCCGGCCGCTCCTGTTCAACACCGTGACCGGCGGCTGGTGCAACCTGCCGCGTGTACGCCGATCGGGGATCCTGTCGCGACATCGGCATCCGATGGCGGTCGTTGGCTACGTGATCAAAGGTCGCTGGCGCTACCTCGAGCACGACTGGGTCGCCGAGGAGGGGAGCTTCGTCTACGAGCCGCCGGGGGAGATCCATACGCTGACCGTACCCGACGATTGCCCGGAGATGATCACCTTCTTCAACATCAGCGGGGCGATGATCTACGTCGACGCCGCCGGGCGGCAGACCGGCTACGAGGACGTGTTCACCAAGATCGAAATGTGCCGCGCGCATTACGCGGCGGTCGGGCTGGGCGCGGACTACGTCGACAGGTTCGTGCGCTGACGTTCGTGCCGCCGGCGATCAAACTTGTAACGAGCCAACAGGGTCTCTATACTTGAGCGCAGGAGATGGCATTCCTCCCTCGGAACCTCTGAACAAGCCCCGTCCCTTCGGGTTTCGGCGCAATAGCCTCATCTGCGTTGTTGCGCGGCTTGCGAATAGGATGAACTATTCGCTGCGCCCGCAGTTGGCCAATGAGGCCTAGCATCTGAAGCCATTGCGCCAGAAACGCGGCTCATGTGGGACTTGCTCAGAGGTTCCCTAACCGCCCGCGCGGCTGATGATGCCTACTGGTAGCACCCATTTGCGGTGAGACGGTAGGCGTTCCTGTCGGATCCCCTCTGTCGTTACCGTCGTTCTGTGTTGATCGCGTCTTGCGCGAGAGGGAGAGCTGCATGTCTTGGAGCGGGGTTCTGGCAGTGCCGAATTCGGCGCGATCGAGGGCGACCGCTGAGCGGCGAGGCTGGCGATGACCGATATCTACGCGCTGGCCGCCCTTTGGCTGGGCCTCGCTCTCGCAGCGACGTTGCTGTCGATCTGGCTCCGAATCGCGACGGCGATGTCGGAGATCGTCGTCGGTACCGTGGCGCAGTTGGCACTCGGTGCGCTGATCGGCGGCGCCGTGCTCGGCACCGATCAGTCGTGGATCAAGTTTCTGGCGAGCACCGGCGCGATTCTGCTCACGTTCCTGGCCGGCGCGGAGTTGGACCCGACGGTGCTGCGCACGCAGTGGAAGGAAACGACGACGATCGGACTGGTCGCGTTCTTCGCCCCATTTCTGGGCTGCGCCGCCGCCGCTTACTGGCTTCTGCATTGGAGCGTCGACGCGAGCTGGCTCGCCGGCATCGCGCTGTCGACCACCTCGGTCGCCGTCGTCTATGCGGTCATGCTTGAGTTCGGGCTCAATAAGACGAACTACGGCAAGACCGTGCTCGCGGCGTGCTTCATCAATGACCTTGTGACGGTCGTCGCACTGGGGCTGATGTTCTCGCCGTTCACCTATCGAACGCTGATCTTCGTCGCGGTCAGCCTGGGGGCCTTCGCGGTGCTGCCCCGGATCACGCCGCGCTTCTTCCGCCGCTTCGGCAACCGGCCTTCGGAGCTCGAGGCCAAGTTCCTGTTGCTCTGTCTGTTCGGGCTCGGTGCGCTCGCGGCGTGGGCCGACAGCGAGGCGGTGCTGCCCGCGTACGTGATGGGCATGGTGCTCGCCGGCACCGTGGGCAAGGACCACGCGCTGGTGCGGCGCCTGCGCACCGTCACCTTCGGACTGCTTACGCCGTTCTATTTCATCCGGGCCGGATCGTTCGTGTCGATTTCCGCGCTCGTCCTGGCGCCGATCGCTTTCCTGATCCTGCTCAGCGCGAAAATGATCACCAAGTTCGTCGGTGTCTTCCCGGTCACGCGCGCCTTCCGGTCGCCGACGCGAGAGGGGCTGTATACGACCTTGCTCATGTCGACCGGCCTCACTTTCGGCAGCATCTCGGCGCTGTTCGGGCTCTCTCACGGCATCGTCACGCAAACGCAGTACTCGCTCCTGATCGCCGCGGTCATCGGCAGCGCGGTAGTGCCGACGCTCATTGCCAACGCGTTCTTCCTGCCGCATCATCTCATCGGTCCGGCGGACGCAGCGCCCACGGCGACCCAACCCGCGGCTGCGAGGCCCACCCCGGCACGGGACTCGAAATCGTGAAGCACATCCTGGTTGCGTTCGACGGCTCGGATTCGGCGGCCCGTGCGTTTGACTTCGGGCTGATGCTGGCCGCAAAGTTTGGCGCGGCGCTGCATGTGCTGGCCGTCGTTCGTCCCCCCGAGCTGCCGGAGGACGTCGAGACCGAGGCGATCATCGAGAGCGGGCGCGAAGACTATCAGCGGCAGTTTGCTGCGCTGCAAGCGCAGGCCGCGAAGGCGGGCGTCAAGGCGGGCTTCGCCGTGACCGTCGGCCACCCGGCGGAGCAGATCGTCCACTATGCCGAGACGCATGGCGTCGATCACATCGTGATGGGCCATCGCGGCAAGACGTTCTTCCGCCGCTGGCTCATCGGTTCGGTCTCCAAGCAGGTGATGCACTACGCGCACTGCACGACGACGGTCGTGAGGTAAACTGCCGCGTTCATTCTCACGATGGAGCAAATCATGCCGCATGCGATACGCATTCATCAGCACGGTGGTCCCGAAGTCATGCAATGGGAGGAGGTCACGGTGGGCGATCCGGGCCCCGGCGAAGCGCGCGTGCGCCATACCGCGGTCGGGCTGAACTACATCGACACCTATCATCGCAGCGGCCTGTACAAGCTTGCGATGCCCTCCGGCTTGGGGAGCGAGGGCGCGGGCATCGTCGAAGCGGTCGGTGCCGGCGTGACCGACATCAAGGCGGGCGATCGAGTCGCGTATTCCGGCGGCGCGCCCGGCGCGTATGCGGAGGTGCGGGTGATGCCGGTCGACCGGCTGGTCAAACTGCCCGACGGCGTGACAGAGCGCACCGCGGCGACGTTGATGCTCAAAGGGCTCACCGTCCAGTATCTGTTCCGCCAGACCTTCCCGCTCAAGGGCGGCGAGACGATTCTGTTTCACGCGGCCGCCGGCGGCGTCGGCCTGATCGCCTGCCAATGGGCGCGCGCGTTGGGCGTAACGATGATCGGGACGGTGGGCTCGGACGAAAAGGCGGCGATCGCCAAAGCCCATGGTTGCACGCACACCATCGTCTACACGCGCGAAAACTTTGTCGGGCGCGTCAAGGAGCTGACCGGCGGCAAAGGCGTGCCGGTTGTCTACGACGGCGTCGGCAAGGACATGTTCCCGGCGTCGCTCGATTGCCTTAGCCCGCGCGGCATGTTCGTGAACTTCGGCAATGCGTCGGGGCCGATCGCGGCGTTCGACATCCTGCTGCTGTCGCAGAAAGGCTCGCTGTATGTGACGCGGCCGACGCTTGTGACTTATACGGCGACGCGCGCGGCGCTGCTGGCGATGGCCGACGAGATGTTTGGGCTGGTGAAGGCGGGGAAAATCGTCAACGAGGCGCGCCAGACGCATGCGCTCAAGGACGCCGCGCAGGCGCATCGCGACCTCGAGGCGCGCAAGACGACCGGCTCGACGTTGTTGCTGCCGTAGCTTCCGTTGGCGCGGCGTGTGATACGAGGGTCCGGGCGTTGCCCCGCGGGCTCACCCTGGGCTGCGCCGTGACGCAGCTTCGCGGGCGGCGGCGTTGACGAGGCGCCGCGCGACGGGCACCAGCTCGGACGCGGTCACGCCGAGCGGGCCGACGTCTTCCGCGACCAGCGCATCGGCGGCGGCACCGTGCAGGCACACGGCGAGTTCCAGCGCCTGTCTCATCGGTACGCCCTGCGCGAGCAACGCCCCCAGCATGCCGGCGAGCACGTCGCCGGTGCCACCGCTCGCCAGCCCGGCATTGCCGCTGGCATTGATCGCCCACGCGCCGTCAGCAAACGCGAGCACGCTGCCCACGCCCTTGAGCACGACGCCGGCGCGGAACTTCGCGGCGACTTCGAGCGCGGCGGCGAGCCGATCGCTTTGCACCGCGTCCGTCGTCGATGCTAGCAGGCGCGCCGCCTCCGCCGGATGCGGCGTCAGCGCGGTCGGCGCGCTCCGCGCTGCGACGGCGCGCGCGAGATCCGCGTCGGCGGCGATCAGATTGAGCGCGTCCGCGTCGAGGACTAGCGGCGAACGGAGTGGCAGCGCCAAGGCAAGCAGTTTGCGCGCGCGATCGTCGGTGCCCAGTCCCGGACCGACGACGAGCACGTCCGGACCGTTCTCGACCACGGCCTCGGCCCTGCGCAGCATCAACTCCGGCTGCGTCCAATCGACCGCGGGTGGCCGGCTCGCTGCGAGA
>JBGPYP010000290.1:0-3490 GCA_041493285.1 Casimicrobiaceae bacterium | reverse complement strand
GGACGAACGCATTCTCGCAGAGTACGTTGCGATAGCCCGCCGCCGCGGCGCGCAGGCAGAAGTCGTTTTCTTCTCCGTAGCCCAGGCCGAACGCCGGGTCGAAGCCGCCGATCGCGTCGAGCAGCGCGCGGCGAATGTAGAAGCAGAAGCCGACGCCGGTGGGCAGCTCGGGATACGTCGGCACCGCCGCGCGCTCCAGCGCCGCGACCAGCGACTCGGGATCCCGGCCCGGCGGCCAGGGATCGTTGGCGCAGAAGCGCGGCAGCGAGCAGATCTCCGCGTTGTTCGAAAACGGCGTGATCGTGCCGATCCGCGCGTCCGACGCGGCGCAGCGCGACAACTTGTCGAGCCAGCCGCGCGTGACGACGGTATCGGAGTTGAGCAGCACGACGTCCGCCTCGCCGCGCGCCTCGGCGATGCCGCGGTTCGCGGTGAGCGTGAAGCCGAGGTTGGTCTTGTTGGCGAGCAGCGCGACCTGCGGCAGCCGTCGCGCGCGCAGCCCGGAGAAGTAGGTGCGGATCGCCAGATCAGGCGAAGCATCGTCGATCAGGAGCAAGCGCCAGTCGCCCTTCGAGTGCTCGAGCACGCTGTCGACGCAGCGTGCGAGATCACCCGCGGCGTTGTACACCGGTACGACGATGTCGATCGGTGGAAAGCGCATGACAGCGTCTAGCGCGCGCGCCGGCGCCACTGTCGCAGACGGCGCCACGGCCAGCCAAGCCAGCCGCGGAAGCTCTGCAGGTAGGCGATCGCGCGCTCCTGCGCCGCCAGCGCCGCCTCGAGCCGCGTTCGATCCGACTCCAGGCGCGAGCGCCCGATCTCCAGCGAGATCATCTGCTTCTCGAGCTCGGCGATCCTCGGTGGGTATGCCTCGCGCGCTGCGTTTGCCTCCGCGAGCGCCCGATCGCGTTCGACGACGATGCGCTCGCGCTCGGACACGAGCGTCTCCAGGTGCTGCACGTGTGCCGCGTGCCGCATGACCTCGGCGTCGCGCTCGACCACCAGCCGCTCCCGTTCGGAGACCAACGCCTCGAGGTGCAGCACGTGGCCCGCCTGCCGGTCGAGTGCGTCCGCATTCTCCTTGAGCAAACCGTCGAGCCGCAGGATTTCGCGGGCGTTGGCCTCCCCGCGCTTGAGCTCGCTCTCCTCGGCGTCGGTGAACAGCGACAGGCTCGTGCCCTCGGGGGGCAGCGCCTCGGCTTTGCGCGCGGCGAAAACGATGAAGTACATCCCCTCAGGCACCGGATACGGCGCGACGCCGTGCCCGTCTCCGACCCAGGCTTCGACGGCGCCGGGGACTGGTGCGGACTCGGCCTCGCGTTCGGTCCAGATCCCCGACCAGTAGGCCAGGCGCTGGTGATGCCAGCGCTGCGCCGGGAAACGTTTCGCGAGCAGACGGCCGAGATCGTCGCGATACAGCTCCTGCAGGTGATACTTGTTGACGTAGCTGCGCGCGTCGCTATAGAGACGCTTGTTGGGCGAGGAGATCACCAGCAGCCCGTCGGGTGTGAGCACGCGCGCGAACTCGATGAGCATCGCCAGCTGGTCGGCGGCGACCAGGTGCTCGATGGTCTCGAACGACACCACGACGTCGATCGAGGCGCTGGGCAGCGGCAGGCCGGTGCAGGAGGAGGCGATGAAGCGCACCCGCTTGTTGTCTCCGTACGCGGCGCGGGCCCGATCGATCGTCGCCACGTCGATGTCGATGCCGATCGCGGTTGCGGCGACCGCGCCGAGCAGCGCAGTGCCGTAGCCCTCGCCGCAGGCCACGTCGAGCACGCGCTTGCCCTCGACGAAGCGGCGCGCAAAGGCGTAACGGTGCCAATGCTCGTAGGCAATCTCGCCGCTGCAGCTCGGCAGAAAGCGCTCGCCCGTGAATTCCGGGACGGTAGGCAGAGGAGTGGAGATCGAGCCCGACATTCGGCCTGCGTGCGCCGCAGGGTCTTCCGCGGCGAAAAAATAGAGTATTTTACCCGAGCCGGCGCCCCCAAACGTGGCTGCGGCTGCGGCTGCCCGGGGCGAGTCCCCGGAATCGTTTCGAGCTGCGCCCGAGCGCGCCCGACGCCGGAACGTGGCTCCGGCCACGGTTGCGGGGGCGAGTCCCCGGACTCGCTTCCAGCTTGCGCCCAAGCACGCCCGACGCCGAAACGTGGCTCCGGCCGTGGCTGCCCGGGGCTAGTCCCGGGGTTCACTTCGAGCTTGCGCCCGCGAGCACGGCCCCCCGCCGAAACGTGGCTCCGGCTGCGGCTGCCCGGGGCGAGTCTCCGGGGTGGCCGTTCCTTGTGGAGTTTGCCTGCGCCTCAGCCCGACTCAAGGGCCGGAAGGGCGTCCCAGGCCGAGAGGAGCAGCGCTTCGAGGGCGCGCGTATAGCCGGCCGTGTCGAACAAGGGCGACGTGTCGCGGCCGGCGCGCGCACGCTCGCGATACCGCGCCAGGCGCTCCGGCCGGCGGGCCAGCTCGAGCGTGAGCGCTTCGTAGGCAGCCAGCGAATCGGTGACGAGTTCCGGCAACCCGATGGCCTTGAGCTGGCTGCCCGAGACGCGGCTCGCGAAGGTCTCGCCGGCGCACGTGACGAGGGGCAAGCCGGCGAAGAGCGCGTCGTTGGCGGTCGTGTGCGCGTTGCAGGGGAACGTGTCGAGGAAGAGGTCGGCGGCGGCATGCCGCGCCAGATGCTGCGCGAGCGGAACGCGCGGCGCAAACACGAGCCGTTCGGGAGCGATTCCGTGCGAGCGCGCCTCCCGGCGCATATTCGCGGTCGCCTGCGTGTTGGTCTCGAGCAGCCATAACACGCTTTCCGGAACCTGGGCCAGCAGCCGCATCCAGATCGCGAACACGTCGGGAAGGATCTTGTAGCTCGCGTTGAAGCAGCAGAACACGAAGCCCGCGTCCGGCAATCCGCATTGCGCGCGGGTCGGCGCGGGATCGATGGCGCGCTTGGCGTCGCCGGGAAGATAGCAATGCGGCAGGAGCATGAAGCGCTCGGTGAAATACCGCTGCTGCTCCGGCGGCGTCACGAAGGCGTCGGTCAGGATGTAGTCGTACCACGGCGCGCCGAGCGTTCCGGGGAAGCCGATAGCGTTGATCTGGATCGGCGCGGGCCGGAGCGCGAAGATCTCGCTGCGCGCGTTCAGGACATAGCCTCCCGTGTCGAACAGCACGCCGATCCGGTCGTCGCAAATGCGCTGCGCGGTCGCCTCGACGCTCTCGGCGCGGACATCGACGAAGCCGTCGAAAGCGCGCGCGAAGCGCGCCCGCGCGGGGCTGTCGTCGTCGGGACCGAACGAGTAGGCGAAGACCTCGAAGCGCGAGCGGTCGTGCGTCTCGATGACCTCAGTGAGCAGATTCGCCAGCGCGTGGGTGCGGAAATCCGACCCGAGATAGGCGATCCGAAGCTTCCCGGCGACGAGACCTGGCCGCGCCGGCGGGAGCGACGGTGGCGTGCCGATCTGGCGGTGGACCCACTGCTGCGCCGCGGTCAGCAGCTCCGCCG
>JBGPYP010000361.1:0-2580 GCA_041493285.1 Casimicrobiaceae bacterium | reverse complement strand
TTCGTCGAGCGGGTCGGCGTACTCCAGCCGCGCGATCACCTGGTAGGGGTGTCCGGCGAGATCGGTGTTGAAGGCGACGTACTGATACCGCGACAACCCGTAAGCATCAATCCGCTGCCGGAGCGCATCCGCCCCCCCGGGATTCCGTACGACGACAACGGGAAAGCGGTGCGGTTCGTCGGTTTGCGGCATCCAGGCTGGATAACGGTTCGCGCGATTGAAGAACACGATCTCGCGATGCTGGTTGTTTCCCCAGCTGAAAAACGATTCGGGATAAGGGTAGCGGGCGAATGCCGTGGCGACCTGGTCGCTCGTATCGGTGAGCGACGCGATCGACAACTCGCCCCAGTCGCGGTTGGCCAGCACGCGCGATTGAGCGCCCTGCATGTCGCGCGCGAGCGCCGACACGATGAGGTCGGCGCTCTCCGCCGTGTCGCGCTCGACGAGCAGCCCCGAGCTGCGCTGCCACTCGCGCGTCGCGCGATAGCCGAAGCCGAGTAACGTGACGATGCCGAGACAGACCGCGACGGCAAGAAGGATCGTCAGCCAGCCGCCCCACGCGATGATCTTTTCGACGTTCATCGAGCCAGCTCGCGCTGCCGGTAATAGCGGGCGGCCCCGGCGTGCAGCGGGATCGGCGTGGCCGGCGCGCGCTCGAAGTCCGTGGGCGGGACCGAGCCCGGACGCGTGGCGAAGTACCCCGCGAGCAGGCGGTACACGAGGTCCTCGTCCATATCGGCGCGGCACAAGAGCACGAGATCGACGCCCACGGTATGAACCGCTTTGCGCTGGTTCGGATATGTGTGCGCCGGAATCAGGGTGCGTTTCAGAAACGGGTAGCGTGCGCGAAGCTCCTCGACACGCGGACCGGCGACGTCGACGAGCTGCGCGCCGCCCTTGGTGGCGATCAGCACCGGGTCGGCGGGCGGCGTTTGGGTCATGAACGCGGCGTCGAGGTCGCCGGTCACGAGCTGTTCGGCCGTTGCGAGATACGGGAGCTGCTCCCGGCGAACGTGCGAGCGATCGAGACCATACGCGTGAAGAAGCATTTCCGCCAGCAATGCCGTAGCGCTGCCGACCGGGCCGAGCGCCACGTGCAGTCCTCGTAGATCGTCGACCGAGTCGACGCGCGACCGGGCGCTGGCTATCAAGTGAAGCGCGTTGAGGTTCAGCACGGCCATCCCGCGAAGCTGATCAAAAACCCTTGGGGTCTGGTCGAGCTGGCCGGCGAAGGCGAGATAGGTCACATCGGCCATCGCAATGCCGACGTCGGTCGTGCCCCGCTGCAGGTCTTCCAGAGTGGTCACGGACAACCCGCCCGGAGTCACCCGTTGGACGGTCACGTCCGGCAGCTGCGAAAAGGCGTCTTTGAGGTCGTTCGCAGTGGTCGCGGAGGTATGCACGATGACCGCGCTGGAGGGCGGTTTGCCTTGCTTCGTGCATCCGACGGCCGCCAGGCAGAGGAGCGCGGGCCCGAAAACGGCCAAAACCCGTGGGTACATTAGGATGGGTGCCTTTTTGAAGCAATTTATAACATTCTCAGGGCCCCCTCCGGCCGCATAATTTAAGGACGCATTTATTTGCGACGCACTATCTGTGTGTCGAGTCGTGAAAACGCAGGAGGAAAGATCGATGCGGCGAATAGTCCCTTCGATAGGCGCCGCGGCGGTGGTGGGCGGATCGCTGGTCGCGTTGCTGAACGCGCAGGCCCCCGCGTCCCCGGCCGCGCAGGCGCAAGTCACCTTCGCGAAAGATATCCAGCCAATGCTCGAGAAGAGCTGCTGGAGCTGTCATAGCGCCGACCTGAAGCTCGCGGAGCTGGATCTCAGCACGCGCGAAGCGACGCTGCAGGGTGGTGCGCATGGCGCCGTGCTTGTCCCAGGCAGCGCCGACAAGAGCAAGCTGTATCGGATGGCCGCCGGGCTCGATCAGCCGAAGATGCCGATGCAGGGCGACCCGCTGCAGCCGGCGCAGCTCGCCGCGTTGAAAACCTGGATCGACCAGGGCGCCGTCTGGGAGACGCCGGTCAGCTTCGCGAAAGACATTCATCCGATTTTCTCCAACACCTGCGGGACCTGCCATGGCGACACCGCGCAGCTGTCGAAATTCGACCTTCGCACGCGCGAAAGCGCGCTGCTTGGCGGCGAGCGCGGCTCGGACATCGTGCCGGGAAACGCCGAACAGAGCCGCCTCTACCGCCGCGTCGCTGGTCTCGAGAAACCGTCGATGCCGCTGCAGGGCACGCCCCTGACGCCCGCACAAGTGTCGGCGATCAAGCAGTGGATCAATGACGGCGCGAAATGGGATCTGCCCGTGTCGACATCTTCGTCTGCAGGGTCGTCTGCAGGCGCGCCGGCGCCGCCGTCGGCGGCCGCATCGGCCGCCGTTGCCGCGCTGATGGAGCGGCCGATCACGCAGGCAGAGCGCGACTATTGGACCTTCAAGCTGCCCGTGCAGGCGCCGCCGCCGGTCGTCGCCAACAAGAACTACGTCAATCCGATCGATCGCTTCCTGGAAAAAACGCGCGCCGAGCTCGGCCTGAAAGCGGCGCCGCGCGCCGACAAGAACACGCTGGTGCGC